>JAGCSL010000039.1 GCA_017964115.1 Candidatus Saccharimonadota bacterium | reverse complement strand
GAAAAAGATAATATAGAGTTAATAACTAACACAGGCAGGATGCGAGGTATGTCTGAAATTTCAGAAAAACAAATAAAAAGACTGCGCAGTCTCCTCACGGAAGCAGAGACTAATTTATCCGCAGCAAAGGAATTATTAACTTCAATGCTCGGCGATGGCGATATTATTACCGCACCTGCCAGCACTGTCATCGATAGTCCAGAGGGCAAGATTGTTGAAGGCGTATTTGATGGTCAAATCATGATTGGTCCAGACGGCAAGAACTACCCAGTTCCAGCTAACTATGCGTCTAAGTCTAAACTCGTCGAGGGCGATATTCTCAAACTCACCATTGGCGAAAGCGGCAAATTCATGTACAAGCAGATTGGCCCAGTCGAGCGCAAGACCGTTATTGGCACGCTCACCAGCCACGACGATCAATACTTTGTCGAAGTTAACGGCAAAGAATTCAAGATTCTCTACGCATCCGTCACTTACTTCCGCCTCAAAGTTGGCGATCAGGTCACGGTCGTGATTCCAGCCGACAACGACGATGCCACTTGGGCCGCCGTCGAAGCCAGCCTCTAATACATTCGCATCAAAAAGCCCCGCCAAGTGCGGGGCTTTTTTATTTCTCTACACAATAGAATACTTCTTCTTCGTCTTCGCTCATTAGCACTATTACGTCACTCTTCTCATTAATGTTCAGAATTATCGTTTCTTCTTCGCCAGCGCCTTCAGTATTACTCTTATTGTTTAATATTGTCTTTTCTTTTTTTAGGCTTAGATAATAATTAATCTCATTAGCACCGTCATTACTCCTGGCATAAACTTGATTCATTTCCTTGAATGTACCCAAAGTATAATGATCATCCGACAGGGCATTCTTGTAAGTACCGTCTTCCTTGAAGCCGATTTGAATATCGAACACGCCATCATGATAATTATATTCATCGGTTGCGCATTTATAAGTCTTTTTATAGTCAGGCAAATAACGATAGCCAGCAGCATTGCCGCCATTTTTAACTAATACCAACAGAACTACTGTCAAAATTCCCAACAAACCAATACTTACACCGATTACAACCAAAGGCGCAATACTACGACGTCTTTTGATTGTTGACGCCGCTTCAGCTAACTGTGCTTCGTGACTCGATTCGATCATCGATACTGGTGCGTCTTGATTCATTTTATATACCCGCCAATCCCTTAAACGAAACTGCTAATAATACATAAATAAGGAATAATGCTGCTAAGCCAAGTACAACCACCGAAGCTAGAACATAGCTCGGATGACCTTTATACTTCATGTTATTTAACAAGGCCAAAAACAACGCTACCATCGCCGCCGAAACTAGCACCATTAAAACCTGCGCCCGGATATCGTCCCAGTTATTGTTTAACGTCATCGCAAAATTGAAAAGCACCCGCACGGCCACAATCGTGTCAATTACGATTACCGCAATATTAAGCGCTTTATTCCTCCGTTTTGCGATTTGCGTTTTCGTCATTACTTATATTTATAACACACTTATGCTATTTTTTCTAAGCCATGCTACAATGAAATTAATATTAAGCTAAGAGGTATATATGAGCAAAGATCTCAAAAAATATATTGCCGAGTGTATCGGCACCGCCATTTTGGTGCTCTTTGGCTGCGGCGTGGCAGTCATCACGGGTGGAGACATAGTACCGACAGCACTAGCGTTTGGCCTCGCTATTGTTGCTGCCGCCTACGCAATTGGAGACATTTCTGGATGTCATGTGAATCCAGCCGTGTCACTTGCAATGCTCCTTAATAAAAAACTTAGCGGTAAGCAATTCTGCGGCTACGTGATTGCCCAAATCATTGGTGCACTTTGTGGCTCATTGCTACTTTGGGCCGTACTCGCACTCTGCGGAGTAGACAAAGCAGTATCCGGCCTCGGCGCCAACGCTTTCATTGTCGACAATGCCGGCGGCATGTGGGCGTCAATCCTCGTCGAGATTATCCTCACCTTCGTATTTGTCTATACGATTCTCGGCGTAACGAGCGACAAGAACAAGGCTCATATGGCCGGTCTTGTCATTGGTCTAACTTTAACCTTTGTCCATCTACTTGGTATCGGTTGGACTGGCACTTCCGTCAACCCAGCTCGTAGCCTTGCACCAGCGCTTTTGCTTGGCGGCAAAGCTCTTACTCAAGTTTGGGTATTCATTCTTGCACCACTTGTCGGTGGCGCACTTGCAGCCTGCACCTACAAGCTGCTCAATAAAAAATAAGCCGAGCTTACAAAAAAGTACCCCTCAAATGGGGGTACTTTTTTTATGGTTCGCCAAAATGTCTATGTTAAAATAAAACTAGTTAAGTGAGGTTAAAAATGGATCCAGAAAAACATAGCGGCCGAGAAGACCCGCGCGACAATCCTGCCGAAATGTGGGCCCACATGGACCCGCGCGAACGTTTCCCAGGTGGCCACATTGCCGGCGAAGAAGAAAGATATACCTATCGCATGGCTGTCGCTGAGGCTTTTAAAAGTTCCACTCCATACGATATCGATGCGCATAAATGGAGTTTATGGTTCCGCGAAAAAGATAAAGGCGTCAATAAAGATCAAACATTCTACGAAAAAGTATCATCCGCTATTAAAGAATGGAATTCTATCGACCCAACCGATCGCGCCGTTTTTCTTTCCACTGGCAACTACACTGAAGCTGTCACAAACGACCTAGTTACTACTCTTACTGGCGCTAAAATCATCAGCTTCGCCGAGCAAACCGGCAGCGGTGGTGGTGATGATATTTGGAAAAGACGCCGTCGCCATCACGAGTCGGACGACGATGACGACGAGACTACTCATATTGGCTGGGCCGGAATCGGCTGGCTACGTGGTCGCCGTAAACGCCGCAAGAGCGGACGCACTGGACGCCGCCGAACAGGAGTAAAAATTGTTCCAGGAGAAGACGGTTATACTATCCCGGCTGACGAAGGTGACGAGGAAAGTTCTGACGAACCAGTCGTCGCGCCAATCATACCAGGTGAAACCGAAGAGCCCGGTGAAAGCGGCGAGCCTGGTGGGGCTGGAGAACCTGGCGAAACTGGCGACCCCGAAGGCGAAAGCAGCGAGCCAAGCGAAGGCGACAGCCCCGAAGATGGAGACAACCAGCCAAGCGAAACTGGCGAAACTCAGAATGAAAGCAATCCTAATGAAACTGGAGAGCCAAGCGAAACTGGCAACCCCGAGGATGAAGATGAGCCTAGTGAGACTGAAGAATCAGGCGAAACCGGAGACCCCGAGGATGAGGAGTTAGAAGATATTCGCGAAGAAAGTTACGAGATCATCAAGCAAATCAAGAGAAGCGACCTCACCGCCACCGAAAAAGAAGTAATTGATAAACAAGTTGCTGAAAAGAAAAAAGATTTCTTAGACAAAGTTCGACGCGGCTTCCTAATCCTGCTAGCGGCCCTGTTATTGTTAGTTCCACCAATCGACACAGTAAAGGACACAGATGCAGCCACAGTTACCGCCACGACCATTCAAACGGAATCATACACGACTCCAGACACCACTACGGAAAGAAAACTAACCGACGAAGAAGAACAAGCCATGCGGCAAGAGTTGGTCGAAAAACTACTCCAAGATACTAGCCTTGGCGACACGATAGAGCTACCAAGAGGAACTATTCTGCATAATTCTTCCGATTACGAATATGTACGCGAACATGGCGGGAATGACCGAACCGTAACAGTTGGCGAAAGCCAGTATCGCGCCGAAGGCGAATATACCGTCGATCGCGTTTCTTTCCTCGATGAAGACGGCAAAATTATCAAAGCCTACCATATGGAAAGCGGCGACGAAGGTAGCATCCAGAGCTTACTCGAACGCGCCCGCCAAGAATCTGGCTATGAAGGCGAAATAACTATCGCGCTGCATTTTGATGGCCCAAATGGTGGCGGAGAATTAAGCGGTCAAACCGGCTGGATGGCTGGCTTTGGCACAGAATTCGGCGTCGATGAAAGTCAAATACCGGAAACTATTACTGAAACTATCCCTGGCCAGACCGTAGAGATCACGACCAGAGAAGAATATAGCGGCCAAAGCGAAGACGTATCCGGGGGGAGCATGGAAGTCGTCAACGAAGACGGCGAGAAAGTCACTATTAATATCAAAAAACCAGACGGCACTTACCGCAGCGTAGGCGAAACCGTAATTGGCTCCGATGGTAATGCTTACGAAATTACAAGTATTAATGTTGAACCAGGCCAAGATTCCGTCAAATTAAGTATTCGCAAGCTTCTATTCGATCTCGCCATGATTGGTATTGCTGGTACTGGTATTGGCCTATATCTCGCCAGCAAAAAGAAAGCGGAAACTGACGGCGAAGGTGGTGGCATGGTAGCCGGCGGCGAAACGGGCGACGAAGACGAAAGTAGCGAGGAGACCGAAAGTAGCGAAGAGGCTGAAAACACCACGGAAACAGTCGCAGCGGCTGGCGAAACCGAAAATGAGCGCGAAATGATGGAGCTCACTGGCGAACAGTTGGTCCGACTTACAAAAATCTTCTCCGAACGCGCTGGCGAATCTGCACCTCAAATCGCTGCCGAAATGGCAGAATTGGCCGGTATTGATGTCTATGCGGCACAACAACCTAGCGAAGAACCGGGCGAAGGAAGTGGCACTATCTTCGACCAAATGACAGACGCCGAAATGCTACTCGCTCAAGCTCTTCTCGTTAAGCACGATGAAGCAACTTTACGAGACCTAAGCGAAAAAATCGGCATCGGCCTAGAAGAATACGCCGAGCTTATCCTGAGAGGTACACCAACCGACGACAACGCCGAAACCGAATACGGCGATATCGATACTAACGAAGGCGAGGAGGCCTAACATATGAACCTAGAATCAGGCGATCAAATTCAACTTTCAGACGGCAATACTTACTTGTATCTGTTTTCCTTGCCACTTCATGGCGAAGAATATCTCATCTTTTCGAGTAAGGAAAACGACGACGCTTTCCGTCTTGGTAAAATCACCAAAGATGGTGACAAAGAAAAAATCACATTCATCTTCGATAAAAAACTCATCGAGGAAATGTATGATTATGTCACTGATCATATTGATGAAATCTAACACCTTGTCCCACCTCTATTTCTAAAAATTTGTTACAATATATCTAATGAAGGCGTTGTATCGTAGATATCGTCCGAAAACGCTCAGTGAGGTAGTTGGACAAAAACAAATCACCTCCGTTTTGGAAAAATCTATTCAAAACGGCAAGATTTCGCACGCCTATCTTTTTATTGGCCCACGCGGCACTGGCAAAACTTCCGTTGCGCGCATCCTCGCGCATCAAATCAATGATTTCAAATATGAGCTCGAAGACGATTATTTAGATATTATCGAAATCGACGCCGCTAGCAACACTGGCGTCGATAATATTCGCGATTTGCGCGAAAAAGCCATCATTGCACCAACTAAAGGAAAGTATAAAGTCTATATTATTGACGAGGTTCATATGCTTTCCAAATCCGCTTTTAATGCTTTGCTAAAAACACTCGAAGAACCACCAGAGCATGTAGTTTTTATTATGGCTACTACAGACGCCTACAAAGTGCCCGTCACTATTACTTCGCGTAGCCAAACTTTTACTTTCAAATTGGCCGACCCGAGCACAATGTTTGACCATCTCAAGAAAATTACCAAGAAAGAAAAAATTAAAATCACCGACGAGGCGCTCAAAATTATTGTTAAACGCGGTGGCGGATCGTTCCGCGATTCACTTAGTCTACTCGACCAAATATCTACACTCAGCGACGACGAAATTGATGCAGACTTGATCACTAAGGCACTTGGCCTACCGCAGGACGAAGCCATTATTAATATTCTTAATGGCTACGCCGCTGGCGATATTACACGCGTCCGCGACCAGCTTAAAGTTTTACTCGAAACCGGCATCAAGCCAGAAGTAATCGCAGAAAATATTATTGGCGAAATCATGGCTAACCCGCAACCGATACATTTAAAACTACTCGACAGTCTTCTTGACGTCTCTCGCTCATCTTACCCAGAAGCCAAACTACTGCTCGCCTTGATTCCGCAAAATGTCGCCACGGCGCCAATGAG
>JAGCSL010000038.1 GCA_017964115.1 Candidatus Saccharimonadota bacterium | reverse complement strand
TTGAAGACATTCAAGCTACCAAAGATGCTCATTCGCATCAGTAACCGCAAAATTCTATCCGGCTTTCTCAGCCACCTCGGCCTTACCGACAAAACCACTGAAATTTCCAACGTCATCGACCACGCCGAAAAAGTCCCAGAAGAGAAGAGTAAAGCTGCGCTTCAAGAACTCGGCCTCAATGACGAACAAGTCAAAAAAATCACCTCTTTCATGTTTACGCACGGCGACTACGCTACCGTCGAGAATGCATTGTCAAATATAATGGGCGACCTCGCACCAGTCGCCGAAGGTCTCGCCGAACTCAAGGAAGTCTTCGATATCCTGCACCAGAAGAACACTGGCAATTGTATTATCGATTTTATGATTGTGCGTGGCCTCGACTATTACACCGGCACCGTCTACGAAATCATGCTCGAAGATTATCGCGAAATTGGTAGTATTTCTGGTGGCGGCCGCTACGAAAATCTCGCTAGCAACTTTAGCGAACAAAAATTCCCAGGCGTTGGCGGCTCAATCGGTCTTACGCGTCTCTTCTTTGTCTTGCGCGAAATCGGCCTCATCAATATGGAAGCCAAAAAACCAATTGATTACGTCTTTATCCCGCTCAGCAAGAATGAATATGAAACCAGCTTCGAGCTCGCCGAAAAATATCGCGAACAAGGTAAAATTGTCGACGTTGATCTAACCGACCGCAAACTCAGCGATCGTCTCAATCGCGCCAGCAAAATCGCTCAATTTGCCGCTGTAATCGGCAACGATGAAGTTATTAGTCAAAAATTCACCGCCAAGAATCTTCAAACTGGCGAAATTGTCGTAATCTAAAAGCTTAATCTGCTTATGTTAAAATTAAAGTAGCTAGCTTTTTAATGGAGAAAAAATATGCCAAACGAAGATAATGAGACGCCGGTTATTAATCAGCCAGATTCGACATTAGAGACACCGGTCATTAACCAACCGGATGCAACCCCCGAACAACCTGTCAATCTTACCGAGCAATTCCAAAGAGAACATCCCGTAGGTCAAACTCCACCCAAAAAGAAATCCAAAGCTGGCGCTATCATTGGCATAATTATCACTCTCCTCATTATTGCAGGACTTGTCGCAGCAGCGATCATCTTCATTCCTAAGCTCTTCAATAAAAGTTCTAGCGACTTGGCCGAAAGCGAAAAAATAGAACCAGCCGAAGAAAAATACAGCGCATACGAAAAAATTGCCCTTGAATACCAAAATGGCGGCATCGATATTGCGGAGTACTTCAAACAACTAGTCTACCTAGAGACTGATTCTTCCAAAGTTGACGAAATATATAAGTCCGATTACGAAAACGATTCTGCCGAATTCTCGAAGTATAACGAGATTTTAGAAATCGTAAATAAACACTACGATAAGCTCGACAAAAATATTGTTAAACAATTTTTCAGCGACTTCCTGCAGTCCAACTATCGCTACGGAGAAGAATCGACTGAAACCGCAAACGCTAATAATATCCAGCTAGCCGCCGAGGAAAGTAGGCATTCAGAGATTCATTATTTCACAAAAGTAAAACAGTCCAAAAATAAGAATTTTCTAATCTGGTACACCACCGAAGGGCGCGATAAAATTAGTGACGATCAAGCCAACGAAATTGCCGATACGCTCGAAAACACAATTAGCAGCTATAATAGCTACTTCAATATAAACTACAGATTCGGACGTATGATAAGAACGGCCGATATTAGCCGTAGCTCCGAAGCAAACAAACTACTAAAAAAGAACGGTATCGAAAAGAACGCCTGGAAAGACGCTATGAATGTGTATGTCTATGACACGGAAAGCGAATCCGCCGTCGCAAGCTGGCGCAGCATAGGCACCATTACGGACGACTTACTTATTCGTATAGTCGCAGATTCTCATCTCGAAGACCAATACTTAGCTTTTCCATATATGGTTTTTAACCAAAGTCTAATTGGTAATACTACCCAGATCAACCAGGTTTCCAACCACGAATTATTCCACCATTATCAATATTTATACTGCTACGATCAGAAGAACGAAGATTGCGCTAGTGACGGCTATATCAACAGTTTCTACTTCAAAGAAATGACAGCTAATTTTGCTAGCTCCGCCTTCTCGAGGGCTGGCAAAGATGGGATACTGACGACTTGGAGCAAACGCCTAAATGAACAATCCGAGAAAGGCTTAATGGCCATTAGGAAACCAGGCTATGGAACCGCTTCCACGGGCTACGGCGCTTATCCGTATCTCATTAGCTATATCAAAGAAGCTGGCGGAAAAGTTCAAGATATTGTCAGCTCTCATACTCAACATGATCCACTTTCGTATCTAGGGTCTAAATTAAGCAGCGAGCAGCTCCATACCGCAATTGCTAAGCTAGCCTATTATATTATCTCGAACGATTATCCAGACGGCTTTAAGGCCGCCGCAACCGACGAAACCGTACTACCAAATCTATACAAATACGAAGTCAAAGGCTTTAATACTTATACGCTAAAGCCAGGTGCCATTAAATTCTATCAGCTGGATAAAGGTGCCGTCATTTACGCGGAAAGCGATGATGAATTAGCTACCTACGTAATGTTTGGCGACAATAGCAAAGAAGTCTGGCGCTCCGATAAATCAAATATTCAAATCGATTCTAATGATTGTTTCAAAGATAATAAAACTTGCTATTTAGCCTACGCAAACGCCTCGCTATCCAAGGATATCACCATTAAGGCAGAAGTAAGGAATCTTGGCGAAGAAAAGAAGTTTATTACCAGCTACAAAAACTACAATTTAGACATTACAATGAGCCTAACAATAAAGGGCATTACAGTTACTTCAAAAGCTGTGGGCGTAATGGACGAATTGCATCAGCGCGAACATCTCAACGCCACTTCAACCACGATGGGCGTTGATGTAAAAAACGAAATCTATACCGATAGTTATAAAGGAGTCTCTTACACTTCGGCTCCAGACATGGGCTTTGGCGATATTGGCGGCCTAATTGGAGACGACAACTTAATTGGGTGGACAAAAGACGATGACGTTAACTACTACATTAATCTCGGTAGCTTCCTAAAGACTCTCGAAAAAGGCGGCGACGGCGTTACGAAGGTTGACGATACGCATTACCACATGAAGATTAATGCCAAGAATATTCAAGGGCTAATCTCATCTAACGGCAATTCGGCCTCAAATATTCAGATGCCAGATAGAGATATCGAGGCTAACATTACAGTCGCAAATGGTTACATTACCGAAATAGATTACGATTTTGGCGATATAGCGGGCATCGAGAACTTTAAGGCTGACATTAAATTCTCGAATTACGACGAAGCCGGTTCGGTATATATTCCGCTAACCATCATACGCGACGCGAAAGAACACTAACAGTATCAAGGAGAACACAGCATGCCAGACGATAGCAACAGCCCAATTAATCCACAAGCACCAGACGTAGCGGGGCCTCTTCCAAACGAACCAATCCAACCCACGCCGCAACCTACAGCGCAGCCACAGCCAACACCCCAACCACAACCCCAACCAATGGCGCAGCCTGATTATACAGACCCAGCTGACGGTCAGAATGCAAAAGCTGAGCAAGTCGTAGATACAATCGTAAATGTCGCCGACAAGTTCCGTCGAATTCGCATAATTGGGTCAATAATATCTTTCGTTGTCGTACTCGTTGTTATGGCTGTCTTTCTTCTTAATAC
>JAGCSL010000037.1 GCA_017964115.1 Candidatus Saccharimonadota bacterium | reverse complement strand
TTAGTAGAATAATCTGTAGCCGGGGATATAGCTCAGCTGGTTAGAGCGCGTCACTGATAATGACGAGGTCTGTGGTTCAAGTCCACATATCCCCACCATACATGGGGTATGATTAGGCTTCGGTCTAATCTACTCCACCATCATTCACCCCGCGGGGGTGTTTTTTGTTATTGGAATGCTTATGCTATTATTAAGTAAATGGAGCAAAAGAAAAAGCATTCAGAATTAGAAGCGAACATATCATTAGGGGCTGCGATTATTGCAATTTCGGGAGTAGTAATAGGATTTATTTTGAGCCTAATGGAAGAAGGAGCCTTAAAAGAGTTCTTTTCGGCGGTTTTCTTTCCTCTTTATTTTCTATTGCCACTGGCAAGTGTGGTAGCAATCGTATCTGGGGTACTTGGACTGAAGGATGGCCAGAGCAGGAAGAAGACTGGACTTGGCATCGCTGGCGGTGCTCTCTCTATCGTTTTGAACATGTTGTTGATATTTTGGGGTGCCTCTCGAATTGCGTTCCTTCTTCATAGTGTGATAGTTTGGGGCGCATAATATAATATAGGAAAAAAGGAGGGTTTATGAACGAGGAACAAGTACTGGCTGCAATTAAAGAGAGAACAGGACTCTCGGATGAGCAGGTTGATAAAGTTAATGAAGTTATTGAAGAGCATTTTATTATCGGCAAGGATAATAAGGATAAAATTATTGCGGGAATTAAAGAAAAACTGGGCTTTGATGACGGAAAGGCCGATAGTATTTATAATGCTGTAATGGGAATATTGAGTGAGGGCATTGCTAACAGAGTAAATGAGATGCTTGGAAAAGATATGACCGCATAAAACGCGCTCTAAGGCCCTTTGATCAAAAAAGACGTATAAAAATACCTCCTGGATAAAAATCCGGAGGTATTTTAATTGAAGGCCCTCGCAGTTTTTAGCATCTTCAATTACCTCTGATAGTATACCGCTTGTGATATAAAGTCAAGAGTTTTTTGCATAAGCTTGTTCGGATATTATAACATATTTCTAAGCAAAAACATATTGACAAACCAGAAGCTTTATGCTAAAATAAACACAAGCACCTGAGATGGCGCCTCTGTTTTGAGTGCGCTATCGCGTAAAAGGGTGGCGATATTAAGTTATATGGTGGGCAGAAATGGAGCTAGAAATGGCTGGAACTAAAGCTGGTGGCCAAAAAGCTGCCGCAACAAACAAGAATAAATATGGCAAAGACTTTTACGCCGAAATCGGTCGTAAAGGTGGTCGCAATGGTCACACTGGTGGCTTTGCTGCCAACCCAGAACTAGCTAAGATTGCTGGTGCTAAGGGTGGTCGTATTTCTAAGCGCGGTAAAGCTAAGAAAAACGCTTAATTAACGGCTTTTAATAAGAAGGATTCCAAGCCTCTTAAGGACTGGAATCCTTTTTTGTTGCTAATTTTTATTCGGGACGAATGCGCGATTGCCAGGTGGTGCCACAGAGTGGGCAATGATAAAGCCCAGTATAATCTTGATAGCCAGAGATATCGCATATATGACAGAGAGAAGTGAAATGGAGCCAATCACGGTAACTGTCGAGACGATCTTCGGCGTAATCTTCGTCGTAGGGGTAACCATATTTAGCGCAGAGTTCACGAGCGCGCGCCCAGGCTTGCGACTCGATTTCGAGAAGCTCGATATCTGAGTGGTAATCGAAATTATTAAGAAGGTAGTGCCCGAGCTCGTGTAGTAGTTCAAGTGGGTCGCCGGATCGGGGATAAAAGATGGTGTTTGGGGGTGAAAAACGGAAACGCTCACCAACTTTAACTTGGAGTTCTGGATAATCGTCGGATATTTTAGTGACGAGCTTCTTGAGACTTAGCATAGAAATAGCATCCGTAGGCAGTGGAGAAACTACCGTATTTAGCAATTAAGAAACGTGGCATGGTAACAGAGGTGGGGAGTGCAGCGGAAAACTCTTTACGAAGTTTGGTGCGATAGTGATTGAGATGGAGGCCGAGCGGACCACCAAAGATAATACGGTCGGGTTTGATAGAGGTAGTAAGCGGCACGAGGCCGAGCAGCATGCGTTTTATAACTTCGTTCCATTCGGCGGAAGTGGTCAGTTCGCTAACGTATTTGCCGAATTTGCTATTGATAGCACTAGCGGCGGCAAGATCTTCCCATTCGGACTTTTTACCTTCATAGATGTATTCGATATGGCCAGGCTCGAAGTCTGAGTAGCGCTTTAGAATAGCACCATTTTCGATAACGCCACCGCCAATACCGGTGGAGAAGGTGAAGTAAAGAGAACGCCCTTTGGCGTTGCGAGCTTCGGCAAGAGCGGCCAGATTGGCGTCATTCTCGACGTAAACAGGGAGATTAAAATCTTTTTTGAGCTTTTTGGCGATGTCGAAATTATGCCAAGGAAGATTACCGAGCCAGGTGGCATAGTTGTTTTTGACGATTCCAGGCATGGCGACAGAGATGGCTTTAATAGAGGACATGACAAAATTGACTTTTATTTGCTGAAGCAGAGATTGGTAGAACTTGGTTTGGTTGACATTGGTGGGGAATTTAACAGAGTGCAGAAGCTTACCTTTGCGGTCGAAAAGTACAATTAGGGTTTTAGTGCCTCCAACATCAATACACAAATACATATCAACAGTATAGCACTATCTTGATTTTAGATGTCGCTTATGCTTGTGATAGAGGTGCTACGGTGGTATAGTAGGGGTAACTTAAGGAGTTTGAGAGATGGATGTAAACACCAAATATCGTCGCTGGGGCTGGGGAGCAGTTATTGCTTTAATCGGCGTGATTTTGATTGCTGGTTTGATCGTGGCGGTTTCGATGTCATCGCCAAAACCAAGTAATAGCATTGCTACCACGACCACAGGCAATGAAAGCGAAGGCAGTGGAGACAATGGCGAGAGTGATGCTGATGCTGAAGCGCGTGCAGAGGCCGAAAGGAAAGCCGAAGAAGAAGCTAAGGCGAAAGAAGAGGCTGAAAAGAAGGCTGCGGAAGAAAAAGCTGCCGCTGAGAAAAAAGCAGCAGAGGAGAAAGCTGCCGCTGAAAAGAAGGCCGCTCAAGAGAAGGCTGCGCGCGAAAAAGCCGCCCAGCAGAACAATATGCCGCATACTGGTCCAGTTGAATCGATGACGGCAGTCGTTGCATTTGCGGTAATTGCTTATCTGTTTGCATTGAATGTATCTCTCATAAAGAAACAAACACATTAAGTTTACGCTTTACCTAATCTGTAAAATAGGTTAAAATAGTGAGCAGTGTAGAACTGCTCACTTATTTTTGTTGTAGAACGAAAGTAAATGAGCAGTTCTAACGAAAGGAAAATATAATCAATGGCTACAAAAGCTAAAATTACAATGGATGAGCTTCTCGCAGCAGAAGATATTCAGCCAATTGTCCTTGGCGACACAATCGAAGGTACGGTTATGTCCGTCAAGAAGCACGAGATTTTGATTGATCTCGGCGCACGCGGTGTTGGTCTCGTTCCACGTCGCGAGGTTGCCTTTGGGCGCCAACTTAAGGAAGGTGATGCGGTTTCAGCTAGCGTCATCGATACCGAAATGGAAGATGGCATGGTTCTCTTGTCGCTTCGCAAAGCTGTCAAAGAGAAAGGCTGGGATGAAATCGCCGCTAAACTTGAAGCAGGTGAAATCATCGAAGTTCAACCATACGATGCTAACCGTGGCGGCCTTTTGGTCGAATACGAAGGTATTCGTGGTTTCTTGCCAGTTTCACAACTTTCAGCAGAACATTATCCACGCGTCGGTGGTTCAGACAAGGATGAAATTCTCCAACGTTTGAACGCACTCGTCAGCCAAACAATTCGCGTTCGCATTCTTGATGCCGATCGCAAGACCAATAAGCTTATTCTCTCCGAGAAAGAAGCAATCAAAGACGGTCTCGCAGAGCGCTTCGCTCAGCTCGCTGTTGGCGATGTCGTTAAAGGCGTCGTTACTGGTGTAGTAGACTTCGGTATCTTCGTCAATGTTGACGGCATTGAAGGTCTCGTACATATTTCCGAGATTTCTTGGGAACGTGTAAACAGCCCAGCTGATTACGTAAAGGTTGGCGATACGGTTGAAGCAAAGATTATTGCTATCGACAAGGATCGCTTGAGCCTCTCAATGAAGCAACTTCAAGAAGATCCATGGCTTTCTGAGATTGCAAACTTCAAGAAGGGTGACAAAGTTGAAGGTACGATTACTCGTATCACCCCATTTGGCGCATTCGTACAGATTTCGCCAGCCGTGGAAGCTTTGGTTCATGTTTCTGAGCTCGGCGAAGGTAGCGATGTTGACCCAGAGAAGATCTTTACTCTTAATGAGCGTAAAGAATTCAAGGTTCTCGATATCGACAAAGAAGGTCGCAAGATTTCTTTGAGCTTTGCTGACAAAAAAGCTAAGAAATAAAGCTTTGATGCTAGAAAAACCGCGTCAGTGATGGCGCGGTTTTTATCTGATTCATTTTTTCTTATTTTTTCTTTTTTCAATGGCTTTATTTGTAGCGACAGCTAGAGCGAAGGAGATGCCGAATACAAGAACTCCCACGGTTGGCATTAACAGGATGAAACCGTAGTACTGCTCGTCGCTCATGATCCAGTTTATACATATGCTGAACACCACTATAAGAATCGGGGTTCCGTATATGAAAAAGAGCAATATAATTCTAAAAATGCTACCGATGTATTTCATAATTATAGTGTAGCACGAGTGTTTTTTGATGGTTTGCAATCCTTTAGTAGATTAGTATAAGTAAAAAATGTTCTATAATGGGGGCATGGACGGGGACAATATTGAAGAAGTCGAAAAACAAAAACATGCAGGAGCATGGAGCGAGCTTAATCGACCAACGACTGACGAGATTATTAAGGAGCTAAGAGGTAGACTGCCGGCGGAATTATTAGACGAAGACGGTGATCATGTACAGGTTGGCGCAGTCGATGAAGTAGATGAAGATGACCGTGAAGATGCGGTTTATCTAATCTGCCATGAACCAACGTTGGGATGGAAAAGCGATGAAGATTCTGCTGTGATGGCGATGGGGCATCCGGGTGTGGCGAGGGAAGTGGTTAATTTGATGAGCTCGGAAGAAGCCTTATCTCAAGAGCCACTAGGTGGGTTGTTTATCTTGGCTTTCGATTTATTACCCCTGGAAGAGCAGGCGCAAATATTATTCTCGGGGAATGGTCCACGTTTGTTGCAAGAATTAATCAAAGACGGTGTGGCTCCGCACGATGCAGAGCGGCGTTTCGTCGCTAAGTTGTCGGCGATTTTGCAATGGAAAATTGAAAGAGGCGAGACGGAATGGATTGAAAGTTTTATCACTCCTGACAGCGGCTGCTCTTATGGAATAGCTAATTCGCGGACAGAGTTGAGTGTTTGGAAAATACCTCAGTTGGAGTCTTTGTTCGATACAATTTCGGAGCATGTTGACGATGAGGGGAAATTGAACTTAGCTCTGAGGAGGCAAAATCCTGACGATTTAGCAGCTCTGCTTGGCAGTAATCCAGAAATTGCATCTAATATGAACGCCGCGCAGGCTTTCTTGTTGGAGCAAATTAGCAATAGCGTGAGAAGTAAAGATGACGACGAAAATAGTGTTAGCAACCGGATAAGTAATGCTATTCCGGCACAGATGAAGACGTTGTTAGGCGGGCTCAAGCACTTGAACTGGGATTTGAAGATAGAAGAACGAATTAATTGTCTGAGGCGGATTAATAAAACAAATATTGAACAGACGCTTAATCAGCTTGACGAGTTTAATAATGATCAAAATACTGCTATTTGGGAGCAGTTAAAAATAAAAGATATAAACGACATAGTAGTTTTTGATGGCGCTGGTGATATTTTGGAAGAGATAGCGCAAAATTGGCCGCTAAGTGCAGAGATGCAAAGAGAGATTCGTAAAAATATGGGCGGTAGGACGTGGCAAATGTATGTTGAACAATATGGCATAGTGCCGATTGAGTCTCTTGATGAGGTGAGGGATCCGAAGCGAATGTATTTACGGCGTGCGCACATCTTTTTGGAAAGAAAGGATTATAGTGAAGTTCGAAATGAACTATGTATGGGGCTATATGGTGTAGGCGTAGAAAGTCTTGCTCAAGCATTCATATCTATCGGCGTAATTGGATCGACTTCGCAGAGGGGTCAGTTTGACGAACAGGCAGATATGAACATTGCAGTTAGGAGAGGAGAGGAAGGGGCAGCTGGATTCAAATTCTCGACATGGAAGATAGAAGATGCCTGCGGACGGGGTGTTATAGACGACGAAGAGAAGAAATTAGTATTAGAGAGTTTTGAATTGCTAAGAGCTCAAGGATCTTTCGAACACTTCTTTAAAATGTTAGAAGAAAGATCAGATGAGGAGAAGGGGAAACTGTCTAGCGCTCTAGAGAAGATTATAGATGATAGCCGCAAGACGATTACTAAGAATATAAGTGAGGCTACACATAAGACGTTTGATCATGCAACCGAGATGGCGGGTACGGTAAAGTATAAAGACGCAGAAGGCAAAGAGACGGATATTGAAGTCCGGAGAATGGTTGGTGATGAATTTATGGTTTTAGGCTCAGTCGTGGGGGCTTTTACGGGGAATAATCAAGATGATCCTAGATCTTGGAACGGTGAGATACCGTCAGAAGAATACGGAAGTGAGACGGATGGATATATATCAACTAGCCTCGTATGCGACGGTGCGGTTAAGCTAGCGCTTGCTTGCGGTTCGCCCGAACAATTAAACAAAGCCTCTCGAGAAGGTATGCTAGTATACGCCTTTATTGATTTGGGCGAGATGGGGATTTTGCATATGGGTGAGCGCGATTTGTATACCGAAAAAGGGGGTAGCGATATTTATACTATCAAACAAGACTATTTTGATGAAGACCCCCGTGAGTTAATTGCTCAAACAGAGAATTATAATGAAGTAGTTCTTGACCGTTTTGCTATGAAAAATATTGAGGGCGCGCCGCACGGAGGTCGTTTGCAGCCGGGCTACCTTGTGGCTTTCGTGAAAGATGAAAGCGAAATAAGCGAAGCGACGAAAGAGCATGCGGCATATTTTGGGGTGCCAATTGTAATGATTGATCCATGGAAGTATTGGAACCACTCCGAAACCATGTCCGACTATGCGAAAGAAAAAGAACTGAAGAAAACCGGTAGACATGAGGTGATGGGAGAACGTGCTAGCGAAATTTATGGGCATTTAATGGACCATCATAGCTAAACTTGAAAGCTGATTTGTGTGATATATTGAAGATATGTGGGGATATATCAAAAAGATTATCCATTTTGCAATATTCTCGTTCTTGCTAGAGGGGGTAATGGTAGTGGGATATATGAGTTTTGATGGGATTTTGCCGAATAATGAATTCGAATATATTAAGATGGCAACCTGCATGGTACCGGGTGTGATGGTTTCGCTAGGGGTTTTATCGCTAATTAAGACTCAAAGAAAGCGTCTGAATGGGCGATACGAGAATGACCCGATTAGCACGGTAGCGTTAGTGATTCTAGAAATAATTATGGTTGCGGTTATTATAGGCGCATCAATTGGTGCAGCCTTCTTGGCGAATTATCTGTATACAATTTGAGCGTAATTTGTGATTTTTGTATAATGGGCTTATGATTTATGGCGCGATTTGGTTCGGTGCGGCGTGGCTATATTGGCTAATGTGGGCGACAATATGGTTAATGAATATCAATATGCCAGTTTCGGTAACATTTTTTCTAATACAATATTTGCCAGCGATTCTGTTGATTGTGGCCGCGGTGGCGAGCGTGATGGTCAGTAATAAAAGAAAGAGACTCGCGACAAAGCCGGAAAAATATGATCAAGCTAAGCATCTAAAGAGCTTAGGAATGATAACAGGATTAATAATTTTGACGGTTTTGGCTTACATCTGGCTACTGTGGGCGATATTTAATGTCGCAAGATAGATATTGAGTGGCTTGGTCTGAATTTGTATTATCTGTTCAGATATGATAAAATAAGAGGAGCTGTAAGGGGCGGGTTTTTTATTTAACTTAAAGAAAGGAGCTAGGAAGTGGAAGAAAAAGTGATACAGATTTCTGGCTCGATTACGGTAGACGAGCTAGCAAATGCTTTGGGCGTTTCTGTGACGCATTTGATTGGAGAGTTGTTTAAAAATGGCATAATGGCCACGATTAATCAGCGTTTGGATGCTGAAACGGCTCAAATTATGACCGAGGAGCTCGGTTTTACGAATGTGCGCTTCGAAAAGAAGGAGAATTCAGCAAAGATTCCGGGCATGAAGCGCGAATTGTCAAAAGACGCGAAATTACGTCCGCCAGTGGTGGCTGTGATGGGTCACGTTGACCACGGTAAGACCACCTTACTTGATACCTTATTGGAAAAGAAAACCGTTGAAGATGAGGCGGGCGGTATTACGCAGCACATTTCGGCTTATCAGATGGAATACAAGGATCGCAAGATTACTTTTCTTGATACGCCGGGCCATGAGGCTTTTGCGGCGATTCGCCAACACGGTGCAATGCTGACCGATATTGTAGTAATTGTAGTAGCGGCTGATGATGGCGTAAAACCTCAGACGGCAGAGGCAATTAAGTTTGCCGAAGCGGCTAACGCGAAGATTATTGTGGCGATTAACAAAATTGATAAAGAAGGCGCAAACATTGATCGCACTAAGGCGCAATTGGCGACCGATTTCAATCTGAATCCAGAAGAATGGGGTGGCGACACGATTATGGTGCCAATTTCGGCGAAGACTGGCGAGAATGTCGAGAAGCTACTCGATATGATTCTTTTGACGGCCGATATTGATGAGCTAAAGGCGGATATCAATATTCCAGCTGAAGGCCTCGTGATTGAAAGTCATATGGAAGTCGGGAAGGGCTCAGTAGTGAATCTCCTGGTTACTGGCGGCGAGCTGAAGACGGGTGAATTTATCGTAGCAGGCAAAACTTACGCTAAGGTGCGCACAATGGTGAACTGGAAAGGTAAACCAAAAGGAAAAGCTACACCTTCAACTCCAGTGGTCGTGACTGGCTTTAAAGAGTTGCCGAACTTTGGCGACAAGTTTGAAGAGGTGCCGGATGAAAAGACGGCGCGCAAGATGGCATTATTGAACGCACAGGCCGAAGCGAACGATACGGCAAATACGAATGTGACGGCAACAGATATGCTTCGGATGATGAATGTAGCTGACAATACAAAGACCTTTAATGTGATTGTAAAGGGCGACGTGGCTGGTTCGGTAACTTCGGTAGTAGACTCTCTTCGCATGATTGATACGCAAGGCGAAATCACTTTGAATATTGTTTCGACTGGCGTGGGTGCAATTTCCGAGAACGATGTCTATATGGCTTCGGGCGGTAATACGGTTATTTACGGTTTCAATGTTACGGTGCCGAATGCAATCGCCAAGATGGCGGAGCGCAACGGTGTACCAGTACGTGTATTCCGTGTGATTTATGAACTTTTGGATGATGCAAAGCATGATATGGAAGAAATGCTTGATGCTGAGGTGGTTGAAACCGAAACAGGTGAACTTGAAGTAAAAGGCGTTTTTCGCACAGAGAGAACGGAAATAATTACTGGTGGCCAAGTAAAGAAAGGCCGCGTAGCGCCAGGTATGCTTGGGCACGCTTATCGCAAGAAAGTCGATTTGGGTGAATTTGAGGTAGTCAGTACACAAGAAGGAAAGGTAAATGTTCCATCGCTCGCTGAAGGTGAAATTGGTGGTTTGTCACTGAAGACTGCTAAAAAGATTCAACTTGAGATTGGTGACACTTTGAAATTCTTTGTGCGCGAATTTAAAAAGAAGAAAATTTTGTAATATAATAAAAAGCAATAGCGTTTTATGCTACAATGGTGGTAAATAGGAGAGTAACGCAATGTTTAAGTTTGACAACAGTTTCTTGGAGAGTGTCGGGTTGGCCGATCTTCCAGAAGACCAAAAAGGTGCTTTTTTGGAGTATGCTCAGGATCAATTAGAGATTCGAATCGGTGAAGCGATGAGCCAAAATCTCAGCGATGAGCAACTCGATGAGTTTGAGCGCATTATTGATAACGAACCAGATACGATTAATTCGCTTCTGGGCAGTTACGGCGATTATCATAATGACGAAGTCTATCAGACACTGAAGACTAACACTGGTACGCAAGATGATGACCCGAATCTACTCTCGGATTATGTGACGGCTAAATGGCTTGATCAGAATTGCCCACAGTATCAGCAGATTATTAGAGATAGCTTGGCGGCTTTGCAGCAAGAAATTGGCGAACAAAAAGACGCAATTTTATCTGCAGAATAAGTAATTATTGATTGCGAAATACTCTCTGACTCTCTCCTTAAATGGGGAGAGTTTATTTTTTATGACCGTTAAGGAAGCTCTTGGCATCCATCTCTTTAGAATTTTCTGGTAGGAGACGGTCGATAATAAGATATTTACCGTCGGTGCAGAGCAGGTCGAGTTCCGTAGAGGCTTGATCAGCAACGTGGGCCTGGGTAATAGTGCAAGGAATATCAAATAAGACGGTCTTAGATTTTGGAAAACCAGCATAAGCGCGAACCTCGTTGTAGAGCGTTTTAGCGGCCTTCTCGGACGGTTTTAAAAGCGCAAGGTCTTTGCTAAGTTTTTGCGTAAAAGTGGCTTCTGCGTCGTTCTGTGCGGTCTCAGGGGCATTTTTTGCCAGGGTTCCAGGCATTACGTTCAAAAGTAGCTTTGCGCCGAGTGCTGACAGCTCTTCATAGAGTGATTGCTTGGTAGTTTCGGCGGTAATTTGAACCTTTTCTTGGGCGAGAATGTTGCCAGCGTCCATCTCTTTTGCAAGGCGCATTATGGATACGCCGGTTTCATCGTCGCCATTCAGAAGAGCAGTTTCGATAGGGGTGGTACCGCGGTATTTAGGTAGTAGTGAGGGGTGAATGTTTAAGATCCCGCAAGGAATGGCGTTAATGGCGGCTTCGGGTATAAGTTTACCAAATGCGGCGAGGACGCCGATTTCTGGCTTGAATTCCTCGATAATTGGAAGTAATTCAGCGCCTTTTTGAACTTGGCGGATTTCGATGTGGTGTTTTTGCGCCTGAATAGTAATGGGGAATGGCTTGCGAACGTGGGCTTTTGGTAATACAAGGGCACAGATTTCGTAATGCTCATTTGCGAGCAAAGCGTCGAAAATGGGGGTTTTAGCTTTGATACCTTGGGCGAGTTGTTCGTTGCCGAAGAAGATAATCTTAGTCTTGGTCATCGGGGTAGAGATCCTTGTTGCCTTTGATGTAAGTATCGTAATCTAATGGCTCAAGGTCACCTTTGTCGTTGAGGCGATAGAAAGCGTCTTTTTCGCCTTTAATATGATCAATAAAGAGAATGCCATTGAGGTGGTCAATTTCATGCATGAGGGTGCGAGCGAGGAAATCTGAAGCCTTGAGACGAACTTCGGTGCCATCTTCGAGTTGGGCTTTAATGCGTGCCTTGGCGGGACGAGGGACTTTGCCATAAATAGAAGGAACAGAGAGACAACCCTCATAATCATACTGAGTTTTACCTTCGGTTTTGATAACCTCGGGATTAAGAAGAGGAATGAAAGTAGCATTGTCCTTGTTGTTCATATCTTCGCGAACCACGATAATGCGCTTATTGTAGCCAAGTTGCGGTGCGGCCATAGCGGCAGAAAGCTCGAACTCGTGTTCGTTTTCCCAGTCGATACACGAATCAATCATCTCTTTGATGATTTTTGTGACTTCTGGATCGCCGGCTTTAGCCTTGGTGGATTTCTTGCGCAGACGTGGGTCTGGCGTGACAATTACTTTCTTCTTCATTGAGGTAAATTTTAACATAATATCTGTTCACGTGCGAGCATAAGCGCTTGACCTCTTAGCTCGATAGTGATAAAGTAGTACCCGTTTCTAGATGAAAGATCTTTATTATTTTTGCGTAGAAGGGAGTGAGTCTTTTTTGCAGGATGTTGAATACTTATTGAGAGAGGTGAAAGACAACATTGTATCTTGCGACTTGTATGACGACGAGAATGAGCGTATGGCTGCCGGAAGAGTCAGGCTACAGTTGGTAGCTTTCGCCAAGAAGTCTGCGTTAAGCGACTCAGAAGAAGAAGAGTATGCCGACTTCTTAGACGCGCTTGGCTTAACAGAGGAGAAGCCGTACGATGCGTTTACAATCAACACTACGGAAGAGAGTATTCTGTTTATAGACGGCGGTCGTCCGTTATGTTTGAGTACTTTGCCGGCGATGATGGAGGCATGGGTGTGTCGTTGCATAGGGGAAGAATTCTCTTATCAGGTGGCGATAGATGACATACAGCATGAGGCGATTTGCGAGGAGTACACTAGCAGCTATGGATGTAGGCCTGAAGAAAGCGGTCTTTCTCCGAGGGCGGGGTCGATGGTCGTAGAACTGATTAGCCAGGATATTGACTGGTTGGCGGTTCAGTTGAACATTACCTGCTTAAGTGAGCTTGGCGCAACGCGCGATATGGAAATTGCGTTGTGGGCCGCGTGCTATATAGTTGAGCATATTGCGGGCGAGGGGTACAACTTGCAGGTCAGCGGCGCGTATCCGAACAATAGCGGAGTTGACATAAACTATTAAATACTACGTAAAAGACAAAATGAGACGAGAGTCTGGACTGCAAAGCCCAGACTTTTTAAAGCAAAGAGATTGGGTCAAAATCATAATGAAGATGTGGATTCTTATCGAGGGAATCAAAAATGGCTAGTAAATCTTTACGAGACTTAGCTTTGACGACGATTTGCCACGTAAAACCAGCGTTTGTGCGCTCATGAAAAGCTGGCATGGCAGGAGAAACGAAGACCTGCGAAAGTTGGTTTTTTCGAGCAAACTGTATAATTTTTTTGTTCAATTTTTGGACGTTCGAAACGGCGGCTTTTTCAGTTTTGTATGTGAGTGAGATTTTGAGCAAAAAGCTGTAGGGTGGCAAGCTGCTTTGTCTGCGACGTTGAATTAAATATTTATAGAAACCAGCATAGTCCGAGTCGGCAGCAAGAGAAATTAAGGGGTGGTCGGGCTGAAAACTTTGGATAAAAATGGAACTATTTTGGTGTCCACGATTGGCGCGTCCGATGACTTGGGTGATTAACTGGAATGTTCGTTCTTCGGAAGCGTAGTCCGGAAGACTTAGCCCAGCATCGGCCTGGGCGATGCCGAGCGTCGTAATTTTTGGAAAATCGAAGCCTTTGGCGATCATTTGAGTGCCGACAATAATGTCATAATCGCCGGCATGAACTTGGTCGTAGAGTTTATTTAGTTGTAGTTCGGATTCGGTGTCAGCATCGAAGCGGGCGATGCGAGCATCTGGGAACATACGATGCAGCTCTTCTTCGAGCATTTTGGTACCAAAGCCTTTATGGTGGATGCTGGCATTCTTACATTCTGGGCAAGAGGTTGGAACTGGATATGTGCGCCCACATGTGTGGCAGCGCATCTGGTATTTGTCGGCATGAAGTACGAGCGGGAGTAAGCAGTTTTGACAGAGTGCCTGCCAGCCGCAGTGGTCACAGATAGTAAGTGGGGCGGTGCCGCGACGGTTATGAAAAATCATCGATTGAGTATGATTATTTAAAGACTGTTGAATAGAAGAAATCAGCTGAGTGCTTAAGAGGTGACTACGAGTGAAATCGGGGCGATTCTTGAGGTC
>JAGCSL010000036.1 GCA_017964115.1 Candidatus Saccharimonadota bacterium | reverse complement strand
TATTGAGAACGTTAAGCTTCAAAACATCGAGCTTCCAGGTGATATGAAGCGCGCTATGGCAAAACAAGCCGAGGCTGAACGTGAACGCCGTGCTGCCATCATCGTAGCCGACGGTGAAAAAGCATCCGCAAAGGCTGTTGCCGAAGCTGCCCACCTCTTGGCGCACACTCCTGGTGGTATCCAGATTCGTACTCTTCAAACTCTTGAGAAGATTTCAGCTGACCCATCTCAGAAAACTGTTGTCTTCCTATCGGATGACGTCAAACACGCTATCAGCAAGATGGCTTCATAAAAAGCAACAAAAAATACCCCCAGCATGGGGGTATTTTTTTGATAACTTATTTTTTACTCGCGATGCCCGCATCGAACATCAGCTTTGCACTTTTCCAGTCGTTCTCGACTTCCCAGTTACCATCAAAGCCAGGGGAAACGTATGAATTAAACACATAATACGGCAATCCGGATTGAATGACCTTCGAGGCTTTTTCGGTGTTCTTTTTGAGTTTAGCGGCAGTTTCATCTTTTTCGATGCACGCAGCAAGCTTCGCCTCGTCTAAACCTTCAATTTCATCCTTTACACCCGTAAAGTAGCTCCGATCGAGTATCGGGATATGTTGCGTAGCGCCCGCGCTATCGCCGATTCCCTTCGAAAAGTAATCGTTATTTAGTTTCTCGAGCACCCAACCGTACCACTCCCAGAACTTTCCCTGTTCCGAAGCACAGTACCCAGTTAGGGCGGAATTAGTACTATTATTAGTTACGCTCTCTTCTTCAGGGTGGAATGAAGCTAGGAGGTTAGTCAAACGTAATTCGTAGAACACTTTCTTCTCTTCGACATACTCTTTCTTAAAATCCTCGAGATGTGCATCCATCGCCAAAGCAAATTTATCGCAGTATGGACACATGATATCTGTGTAATCATAGAAGAAATGTTCGGCCGTCTCGACATCTCCCAATGTCATGCCTTTGTCCCAGACGACTGCCTCTGGACGGGGTGGATTCAGTGTATTATAGATTACTAACGCGAATAGAAATCCCACTACTAGCAAAATCGCAGCAATTCTAACGGCTTTTTGCATGTTTTTTCTCCTTATATTTTTTAGCGCTCATAGTAACAAAGCTAACATAGCCTAACTTGATTACAGTATATATCAATAAGATAAAGGCCAGAACAATCAATGCCTTACTAATTCCTTCGGCAGCCGCCATCGCACCAGTACCGGCTACGGCTGTGAGCAGTGGTGCTAAGATAGAAATTCCACAAGTTGGGCAGCCTAAAGCTATAAAACCAAAAATCGCTCCGATCCCGCCCGTACTCGCTCCGTCGATAGCATGATCTTTCTCGCGATTCCGCCAAGTGAAGATAAGCAACATAATGGTTAGCGCCTGCAGAATCGACATTAAGATAATTAGAATTCCGTATAAATCCGTAAAGTTATCTAAAATCTTCACGCAGACTCGTCCCAGCACCTCTAATTTGGCGCCGAAACTGAGATTAGAGCAGAGCAAGAGCCAATTTCCACTACCGTCCTTGAAAAAACTCAGAATGTATAGAAAAACGAACAACGAGACTAGGAAGCTAGCGAGATATTTTGGACGTTTCAGGAGCATCCAAATACTAGAGACCGCAAACTTCGCGCGGTCTATAGCAGTAGTGACAAGATTGTAAATCTTTTTGCCTATTTTTCGGAAGACCATAGGCCGTGAATATTGCAGAATGAATAAGCGCGCAATTTACCGTCTCCGACCGGCATGTCGGTAAAGATCGCCACTGGCTGGGAAGTTAAACCAAGCTTTTGGATCTCAACACGATTACCGTTTGTGAGTGCTACCCATTCGATACGGTGCTCGGCAGCCATCGGATGCGATTGGATTCCGACTTTTACGGTGACGGTATTATTTAGAATTTCAATAATCGGAATATGTTTCTCGGCACCTTCATGTAGCTTATTGGCTTCTAGAATCTCCATGCTTGAGCCGCAGCAGGTAGGAATAACATCCGGGTCAATCATGGTTAAGAACAAATTGCCACAGGTATTACAGCGATAAAACTTGAGCCCTTCTTGTTGCATTTAACCTCCTTTATAGTTGCTTTAATTCTAGCACAAATTTAGCCGTCGAAGCAAGATAAGCATAAATATATTTCACAATGAAAAATTAAAAAGTAAATAGTTTTTTGAAAATCACCTCTGTTATTTTGCGAATAACTATAAAATAAAAATTATTAAAATCAATGTTGACACTCAAACTGCTTGCGGTAAAATATAAGTAGAACCAGTTCGGACGAAATTGAGAGATCGCCCGAGCGGTCTAGGGAGTAGTGTATTAAAAAGTGCCCAGAAGGGCACTTTTTGTTTAATCTGTTATACTGTTAGCATGAGTCGCAAAAAGAAACGCAAAAGCTTCCTAGAGCGAGCCGAAGAGAATGCCCTCGAGCATATTCCAGAAAAATACCAGAAATCCGTTGTAGGCGTTTATCGTCTCGGCTTTTGGATGAATATTATTGGCATTATAGGTGCAATTTTTGCGTTATTTGTAATTATCGGCTATTTTTTCTTAAAAGTGGATCTTTCCTCGGACACTCTTATAACTAGTACTGTTTTATTGGCGGCCTTTTTGGGTGCTGCTACATTAGGCGCTTATTATACGAAAATGAAGCTCAATCCGCCGCTTGCATTTGGCTGGGCATTATTCATGGGCTTAATTTGTCTAGTTTTAGCCAGCTTCTTTGGTTTTATTCTCTTTGCCACTTTTGCGATCGATCTTACTGTAGTTTATGGCGTCGCAACTATGTTAATTATTCAGTCAATCATGGCCGCGCTAATGGTTTTGCCTCTAATTATTTTCCTTAACACATTCTATTATCTGTTTTTCGCTCATAAAGGCTACGCGGAATGGTACGCCGGCTACGCTAAGCGTAATCATATCGGTGAAGAAGCTAAGGTGGTTAAAAAGAAAAAGACTACAAAAAAGAAAAAGTCCGACGATTATTCGGACGACGATCTATAAATGACATCAAAAACGAAAAACCGGCCCCCTTTTACAGGAGCCGGTCGTTTTTTGGCTTCAAAGCGTACAGTGGATGTTATAGACCTCAACCGACCTATCATAGAATGGACCCATGTCGCTATATTCCAGAGCGATTTCACCATCAACCTCGAGGCGATATCTGCCATAGCCATTTCGCACAACGGTTGAGCCCTCTGGCAGGACGACATTGTAGTAGTAATAGTCTCTCTCACCGACTACTTGGATGCCTAGCTTCTTATAAATCTCCAGCAGGTATTCCTCTCTATCATATATCTTTGCATATTCTGCCGGCACGCGACCGCGATACTCGATAGGGAGCTCCGCCTTTCGATTAGTTAAAGCCTCGGAAAGGCCATTACCTGCGTCTACCGCATCGTCGAGTGTTGCTCCGCCCATGGCGAGACCGAGCGCCATAAATGCGCTCAGCCTGGTTGACGAATTGTCGGGAGTTTTAACTTCATTCTTCTCGCGCAGGTATTGCTTATATCTACGTTTGAAGCTGTCGTATTCATAGGAATCTTTGTCATAATGCGAAAGGAAGAACTCGACCCGCTCGTCATTAAGGGGGATATGTGAGATTGAATACCCGTCCAGCATAACAACAGCTTGCCAGATCTTTACTCTTTCTGTCTGTCCCTCCATCGGAACCTCTCTCTCGAGAGCTTCTTCGGTAAAGCATTCGATGTTATTTCTGCTAGCGTTGATTAATCCTATAAGGAATCCATCAGATAGTATTTCCGTCGGAATATCTTCCATGACGGGTGAACTGTTCATGGTGCAAAGGGCGACATAATACTCAATTGTCCGATAATACTCTGGGGTAATGCTTAAAAATTTGTTTTCTCCGCGTATCTTATTAGCGAAGCACCTTGCGCCTAGAACATACATATCGTAGGTCAAGAGATCCGGTTTCCGCTTAAAAACAGAGTAAAACCATTCGTCGCACTCGCCGCGTCTCTCGGTGTAACGCATGTTAATCGCCCTGAACATTGCGCACATTACGAGTTCCTCGTCGATGAATTTTTCATCCATCCACTCAAAGATGTTGTCATCAAATTCCAAAGCGTAATAGTTTGAGGCGATGCAATCTTTGAAGAACTGCCTATTGAATTCGTCCGGGCGGGCGCTGACATATTGAACATACTCTTTATGACAGCCGGACAGCTCTGTGGTCAAATAGCTTTTAATGTCCTTTGCCGGCACTTCAGACAGCCGGAGGTCGGACTTGTAGTGGCTATGACCGCGATTTCCGAACGTGTAGCCCTTATTCGTAAACTCTTGTTCGAGTCTTTTATATGCAGGCATTTCTTCAATCGTTTTCGTGAAAACACTACTAATTAGCACAGCACCACATCCTTTCTTAGCCAAAAAAATAAAAGAACAACGTGTTTTTAATATGTATGCGTATATTATAGAATAAAATATAAATTAGTCAATAATAGAATCACCTTAAGTTGCCACTTGGGCACAAAAAACGGCGCCAATGGCGTCTTTTCTTGATATGGTGCGGGTTAAGAGACTCTAACTCTCGACCTCTTCCTTGGCAAGGAAGCGCTCTAACAACTGAGCTAAACCCGCTCACCTTAACTAATTATAATCTATTAGTGCTATAAAAGCAAGAATTTAGCCTCTATTATCTTGGCAAATTAATCCGCCAACTTCTTTACGGTAAATAATTGAAAAAACATAATTATTATCGGCTTTTTGGAAAGAATTAGCGTCTTCCATATCGTCGCTCGCGCAAGTTGTTTCATAGCAGAAGCCAATATGACGGTAATCGTCAAACTCAGAGACTGCTTCGGCGGCACCCAGACAACTATCGCCGTAACTTCCTGCTGACGTAAAAATGTAGTTATCGCCATGAGTAGGCTCAGTAAGCTCTATTGCGTAACTGTCGAGATATTTATTTAGTTCAGTAGTAGCGTCGCAGTCTGCGCTTTCGCTGCCTACGCAAGGTTTACCGGTCGAATTAGTGCCGGGCATTCGCCCTTTATTATGTGAACGATATTGGTCCATTAAAGAGATGATGGTGCTAATGTTGCGGACGCGAACTTGATCGCGTTGGTTACGCCTAAGCGCCGGCATTGCGATGAATACCATCACGAATATTAAACCTGCAATTGCAAGCACTAATACCACTTCTAAAATAGTAAAACCTTTTTTATTTCTCTCCATGTTTTATTTTTCGCTTATGCTTTCTTTCTATAGTATAGCAGAAGTACCATAAAAGTGAGATATAATAGCCTCATATGGACAGTAATGTAGACTACTCTCGACTCAAGATTCCTACCCATGTTGCAATTATCGTGGATGGAAATGGTAGGTGGGCTAAAGAACGCGGCATGTCGCGCCTAAAAGGGCACGACGCTGGTTTTGATAATTTGCGCGAACTCGTGCGCTATATTATGTCGCGCGGTATCAAGGTGCTTAGCCTTTACGTGTTCTCGACCGAAAATTTCAAAAGGGCCAAGGAAGAAGTTGGGCATCTGATGGACCTATTTATCTTGATGTATAAAAAAGAACTCAAGACTTTTATGAAAGATAATATTAAGGTAGTCTTCTCTGGTCGCGACGAACCATTGCCGAAATCCGTTATTAAGGCGCGCGATAAGCTAGTCGAAGCTACCAAAAACAATACTGGTGGCATCGTGAATTTCTGCATGAATTACGGTGGTCGCGCCGAAATTATGGATGCAGTTAAGAAGATTGCCCATTCTGGCGTCGACGTTGATAGGCTGACGGACGAAGATTTTCGCCATTATCTATATCAAGATTTACCAGATATTGACTTGATGATTCGCACGAGCGGGGAATTACGTCTCAGTAACTTTCTCCTTTGGCAAAATTCCTATGCGGAGTTTTATTTCCCAAAGACTAAATTCCCAGATTTCCATGCCGAAGATTTTGACCAGGCAATTATAGAATACACTTCACGCGACCGTCGCTTTGGCGGAATAAAAAATAACTAAAGGTGGTAAATATGGCAAAAAAGCGCGAAAAAATAAAACAAACTGAAGAAGCATACAAAATAAAACCAATGGTAATTATTATCGTTGCAGTATTTCTATGTGCCGCTTTAACTTTGGCTCTAGTATTTATACGCCCGTTCGCGGGCGAAACGAAGGATCCCGCCATTAACCCAAGTCCGGTCGACTGTATGCCGCCAATCGATCAATCTACGCAGGAATGCCTCGATAGTGGCCAGTGCTATTGCAGCACGTATTAGTTACATCGTCTTGAAGATGCGTTCTAGGAAAGCTTCACGGCCTTCCGTTTCGACATAATTGTCAGGATTTTCATCTTCGTAGTCCGTCGTCGTATAGAAAACTACATAGCGACTTTTGCCGTTTTTATCGATATATTGTCCAAAATCACAGTCATGGTACCCCTCCTTGCCGTGCTCGTCCGTGAAGTGATATCGGTAGACATTTATATAGCTACCATCCGAAAAAGAGATTACAGCAAGTTTTTTAACTTCTTTTTTAAAGTCCTTTATGGCCGGCGCGTCGATAAAACGGTATTTTTGTAATATTTCTTTGCGCAGTTTATCTGTTTTAATAGTCTTAGTTTTGTTATTAAGAGTGATCTTTGTCGGTTCGGAGGGTACAGTTTCGTAATACTTCTCGCGCTCACGATTAATGATACTCATGAGAAAATTCTGCATTCGCTCCGACCATACGATTGGAATTCTTCCTTCGTCGCTATCGAGCGCTCGTAGATTGCCTTGGCAATAGAAAATATCGATAGTCCACCATCGTTTATTTGTTTCATTCTTTATATAAAGAATTGGCGGCTGTTTTAAGCCGCTGCAAAGCATCGTTTCGGCTTTTATGTCAGTGCTTAGATATGATCTTAGTGTAGAAACCTCTTCCTCGGTCAATGGATAACTAATTACGCCAACTGGACTTCCGGTAAAGCGAATACGGTTTGCGTCTAGTGTTTTTGGAATATGTCGGTCAAACTCCTGTTCGGAATAATAGAAAGACTCAGGCAGATTATGCTCACGATATGGCGTAAAGAAGATTGAGGCGCTGGCTTTCTCGTTAGGTTGAATGAGGCGGAGGTTGAATCCGTCGTCTTTCTGCTCCTCTTCTTTCTCGGCTTTTGCAACCTCATCGGTGGTGTCATCCTTTTGATTTAGAGCGCTATAAATTGCAATACTTATCGATGCACTAATCGCAGCAATAGCTAACGCTACGACAATGTATAATAGGATTTTTTTCACTTTTACTTTAGGTTTAACTTGCTCATTACTATCCATAATTAAAGTCTAGCATAAGCCTTACTCCTTCTCGAGCACACTGGAAACTGTGATATTATTTACCTGTATGAACAAGATATCGGCCTTTTTAAATGCGGAAATTACTAATAAAAAGAAACTTCTTCTTAATGTAGCTATCTGCACCTTCGCGTTAGGATTGTTGGCTCATGCTCTTGGTTTTATGAACATAATGCCCTCGCATGATTATTTAAATGAGTTTTATGCGGGTGATAGTTTTCTTTGGAAAGTACAATTAGGGCGCTTCGTCGCTCCGTTAGTCGGTATCGTACTGGGACAATTCGTTGTTTCCCCGTGGCTTTCTGGAATTGTTTCTATTCTCCTTATCAGCGTTGCTGCATATTTTACGATCAAAATTTTCTCATTAAAGAAACGATGGGAAATTTTCCTATTATCTGGCATATTTGTGACGAACGCGACCGTTATTTGTCTTATATCTTCTTTTACGCATGACTTAGTCGTAAACTCTCTTGCACTGGTCTTTTCTGTCTTGGCCGTCTATGAATGGTCGCAAATATTAACTAAGTTCAATGTTAAGAGGTTCTTAGGCGGAATAGTTTTCGTATTATTTACGCTTGGCTTATACCAAAGTTATTTATCTGTCACACTAGTTATGATCTCGTTCTTGGTTATCGAGATGCTATTGAAGAAGCAAAAACTTAAGCCCATCCTAAAGAACGCGCTAATTGGTATTTTAATGATTGGCATTGCTGGGCTAGGGTATCTTGGTATAAGTAGGGCAGCTTGTGGCATTGCGGGCACTGACCTAAAATCCGGTTCATATAATAGTCTAACTAACGCATTCGAAGCGCCGAAATCAAAAAAGCAGAGACTATTTAGTACCTATGGCTATGTTGGCTGGGTATTATTCTCGCCAACAAACTCTTGGGAAATGGTAAAGTCACATTTGGACGAGCCGACGCTTTATAATTCGACACTCTACGCAAAAAGTTTGATAAATATTATTATTGCTGTCATAAGTTTAGGCCTATTGATAAAGCTGATGATTGATAGTAAGGTGGGCGTGGTTAATAAACTGTTGGTAGTCGTTATAATTGCGCTACTCCCGCTGATGGCTAATATTTCTCATTTTCTGAGCGGAATGTCACATACCTTAATGTGCTATGCTATGTGGCTATACTATCTGGCCTTCATCTTGTTAATTCGGAATTCCCAATTAAGTAAACGCTTGTCTAAACTTATCCCATCTCTCGCGATTGGAATGATGGCAATCTTAATTCTCTTTAATATTGAACACGCCAATACGGCATACGTTAAAAAAGATTTATTGGCTAAGTCGACGTTGTCTACCATGACGCGCGTATTATCTCGCATAGAAGAGCAGGATGGTTATGAGGAAGGTAAAACGCCAGTCCTATTTATCCAAAAGAGCAAAGGAATTTCTGCCCAAAAAGGCACAAGTGGGACCGAAAGCGTCGATTACTTAGTCGGCCTAGATTATAACTCCTCCATCTCCTACAAACACACTATTAAAGCGTATTTTAGTAACGTTTTGCAATATAATTTATTATTCCAGGACGATAAAGAAGTTATAAAAAGAATTTATGAAAACGAGGCGCTAAAAGATATGCACGCCTTTCCAGATAAAAGCTGCATTCAAACTATTGACGGCACGATCGTAGTAGTATTGTAATAATCATTTGCACCTAATTTGCAAAAACAAAAAATAAGACCTTAGGTCTTATCTTTGTTCTGGTGCCCGAGATGAGACTCGAACTCATAATCCGGTAAAGGAAGCGGATTTTAAGTCCGCCGCGTATACCAATTCCGCCACTCGGGCAGGGCACAGGTTTGTGGAGGTGCGTACCAGAGTTGCACTGGTCTACGCGGTTTTGCAGACCGCTGCGTAACTGCTCCGCCAACGCACCATGCGAATATTATATCACAGAAAGAGAGCCCGCCCGCAGATTGGTCGGGGTTACTATTTCTTTCCTACCCACCAAACCGAATTTATTGTACCGTTGCGGAACAAATTTTGTAGATCTTTTGTCGTGTATCCAATTGCTGCGGCGCCACCTGCAGAATCTTTTGCCCAGTATTTGCTGTCTTGATACTTATAGAACATAATCGTGTGACTGCCGTGGTATTTAGCTTTTCCGCCAGTCTTCTTCAAGAAATTACCCTTTTGTGAGTGCGCTACTATCATGTGACCTTTCTGGAGATGAGACTTCATTGAATTAATCTTTGAGTTATTGAGATTGCCAGTAAAGAGTTCGCCAGATGTCAGGCCGTAGAGTCTTGGCGTATTTTTGCGAATCGCCCACCAGTAAGGGCTACCACCAGTATTCGGCATGATACCGCCCTTTACTTCTTTTTTAATTTTTGCGGCAACTTGATTTGGCGTTAGCTTCTGGTCGTTCTTCAAAATCTTTATTGCGGTTGTCATAGAAATCACGCCACAAGCTTGTTCAATACCGAAGTTCTTTTTATCTTGGGCATGGGAACCCTGTGTATACTTTAGCTTCTCGACCCAATCTGGAAATTGTGACTGCTTAGAGTTGTCGGCAACGTTTTTACTACCGCTATTACTACTTGTGGCAACTTTTCCAAACCACCAAACCGAGTTTGTCGTGTTATTGCGGAATAATTGATAAAGATTTTTTTCGGTATAACCAATTGAAGCGGCCGATTCGGCAGAATCTTTCGCCCAATATTTATTATCCTTGAATTTATAGAACATAATAGTATGGTTACTGCGATAAGTTGTCTTTCCGCCAGTAGTTTTTAAAAAGTAGCCTTTAGCAGAGTTAGCCACAATCATATGGCCTTTCTGTAGGTGTGATTTCATTGAAGAAATCTTGCTACTGTTGAGGTTGTCATAGAACAGTTTAGCAGAGGTTAGGCCATAGAGCCGCGGCGCATTATTACGTAGCGCCCACCAGTATAGTCCATCGGAACCAGACATTACGCTACCTTTAACGTTAGACTTCACCTTCTTGTAGACGTCTTTTGGAGTTAACGATTGATTATTTTTGAGAATTTTTATTGCAGTTGTTACGGCAATTAGGCCGCCTGCTTCGTGCGTTCCGTACAACTTGTAGTCGCTGTTTTTGTCTTTTTGCAGATAATTAAGACTTTCTGCCCAGACTGGTATGGTCACCCCAGTGGTTCCACTTAGCCCACCTTCAATTGAGGCGAACCCATCCACTTCATCTTCTTCGTGGTCGTACTCTTCTTCGGAGAAATCATATTCTTCTTCGTCGCCACTTGAATAGTCGCCAAGATCCTCTACATCCGCTCTGTCTTCTTCGTCCTGTTTCGCAATTAGTCTATCGGTGGGATTACTTTTTTCGTAATGATTAGTCAGGAACATATAGACGCCGAAAGCATTTCCGCCCACTATTACGAGCGCCGCTATAATTCCTAGAGCTACAAAGTATTTATTATGGGATTTTTGTTGTTTCATTTTGACCTGTTTTTTCATTTTTATGTTTATTCTCAAACTAAATCAATTATAACATAAATAAAAAGCCCCGGCTACTCGAGTCGGGGCTTTTGTCATTCTTTGCGCAACTTGATGGCAATCGGTATTGCGAGCGGTACAAAGATGACCACTGTTGCAAGGAGTGCGTATTGCAGCTCGATATCGGCGGCGCGGTTGATTGCCCAGACGGCTCCGATATAGAGTAGTTGAGCTACGACACGCGCGAACGATTCAACCGAACTCTGCTCGGCTGCGCGTACATGCTCTTTGATGAGTGGCATCATAGTAGCCGCGCTCCAGCCTTGCGCCATGCCGAACAGGGCATACAGACAAACCGTAACGATATTCAAGTCAATGAACATGGCGAGACTTGCGATGCTCACGAGCGCGATTGGTACAATGAAAAGTTGCCAATCTTGCATCTTTGGCGCAAAGCGACGTGCGAATCTCGTACCAAAATAGGCGGCAATATAGTTGATTACCCAACCCATCGATACGACTGTGAGTGGTACTCCTACGTGGAGCATCAAGGGGGTGAAAACCCAAATGATGCCGTGGGTTACTTCGCGCGCTACTGCAAAAGCGATAATGCGCGTGCGTAATTTACGGTTGCTAAGATTGCGCGAAACTAAGGCGACCATTTCCGAGAACGGACCTTTGGTAGCGGTCAACTTTTCGCTGTCATCGACAATCAGAAAGCTCACCAGCGCACCCGTGAAGTGTGTCAGCGAAGATATGGCGATGGCAAGACGGAAGCTGATTGCGCCAATTGGCCCACCGAGCAACATGACGATTAAAGTAGCAATCTGGCGATAAGAGGCCATTTTAGCGTACTTATCTTTGAACAGCTTGCCGGAATCGTCGATTTTTTCTGCAAAATGCTTCAGAAGTGTAGAGTCTACACCCTGCGACAGGGCGCAGCCAACTCCGCAAAGCGTTTCGCAAAGTACTACGAACCAAAAGCTCTGAGCAGTAGAGTAGAGCAGTAATGAAAGCGCTACTAACGAATCGCCGACGACGTTTGCCCACTTGCGGCTAAAACGATCGGCTATCCAGCCCAGGGGCAAATTGAGTAACATGGCGACAGCCGTAAAGGCCATCTGAGACATTGCGATTTGTTCCTGATTGAGTCCGATACTGAGGTAAAACGGAGTCATAATCGGCACGGCCAGGATGCCTGCCGTCACTGCCGACTCCAGAATCACCAAGCGCAGGTTGCGCAAAGGATTATTTTTACGCATAGAACATCCCTCCTTTTAGTAGTTGCGTAAAGTGTAAAAGTGCCAGCCGTCTTTTTTATACGGCTAGACAAATTTCAAAGGCGAGATTTAATTTTTGCTAGATAAGTCGCTTTTGAAACTTATCTAGATTTACAAGAATTAGACAGTTTCCGCGATAATAGTTTGAGGCATAACAACTAGGCCACCTAGAAGTGTGACCGCTGCGACCATAAACCAGTATGCGAAATTATTACTGTGCATAAGCTAACTATAGCACAACTGAGTGAAAAAGTCAACTAAGAATAAGCGGCAAACCGATTTGATGGTGTTGAAAAATATGTATAAATATGATATAGTATAAAGACGCAAAGAATAAAGTTACACTCTTTTGCGCGATGCTTTACATTTTGTCAAAATAAGGAGAATACTATGAACGATGTATTTGAACAGCTCACATCATCTCTTCTCGATCTCTTAGACGAAGCAACTGAATTCGTCACCGTCGACACGGTAGTTGGCGTTATGATCCATCAGCCCAGCAAGGGTCCCGACATGGAAGAGTGGCCGCATCTGGCTATCGCTACTGCAGGTCGCGACATTGCTCCCAGCACGGAAGCCATCGGCAATCTGTTTGCGGAGAATGCCGCAGTTCTTGGCAAGCTCGAGTCCAAGAATGACCATCTCTTCAAAGAGGAGAACATTGGTCTCGTCTATGATGTGACTACGACCGACGACACTCCCGCTCGCGTTGTCCTTTCTGTTATTCCGCCCGAGGGTAAGGAGTTCAGTATTGACGAAGAATGGTTCATCCATGTATTCGCTCTGGCAATTAACAGCCTGCTGCGCGGATCTGAAAATTCTCCTATCGCTACGCACGTATATGGACATCTGTATGCGGGCGGCCCTCTTCACGATGACGAAATCGAATACAAAGAAGGCGAACTCGAGTAAGACGACGAACGCGACAATGTAACTTGCACCTTGCGCCCCGACCAGAAACGGCCGGGGCATTTTTCATGCATTTAAAAAGGCCGGTTCG
>JAGCSL010000035.1 GCA_017964115.1 Candidatus Saccharimonadota bacterium | reverse complement strand
GAGTTTAGACTTAGACGCATAGTTGGCTGGAACTAGGTAATTCTTGCCGTCTGGGCCGATCATGATTTGGCCGTCAAATACGCCCTCGACAATCTTGCCTTCTGGACTATCGATGACAGTGCTGGCAGGTGCGGTAATAATATCGCCATCGCCGAGCATTGAAGTTAATAATTCCTTTGCTGCGGATAAATTAGTCTCAGCTTCCGTGAGGAGACTTCGCAACCTTTTTATTTGTTTTTCTGAAATTTCAGACATACCTCGCATCCTGCCTGTGTTAGTTATTAACTATATATTATCTTTTTCGCCAGTGCTTGTCAACGCAAAGATACAGTATTTTTTAGAGGTTTTTCCACATGTTTTACAGAGGTAGACTGAAAAATGTTGTATTTTTTACCATTGACTTTTTGCTTATGATTTATTTATTGAAGTGTCCTGGCGCGAGCTTGGCGGCGACACGTTCGCCGATGAAAAAGATGCCCGCCTCGATGGCCCAACTGAACCCATTTAGCATTTCCGTCGATCCGCCAGAGGGGCTATTCATATATTGAATGATGCTAGGTAGAATGGCGATAAATACATATAACAATGTGTTGAGTAGGACGATTTTGTCGCTGGCTTCGATTTGGAATTTAAATAGAAATGTGTAATGAAGGCTCGATCCGACCATGACGCCAATCAATGTGCCGACGATTCCACCAATAATCGGAACTGGCAGTCCGCCGAAGATTCCCATAATCACAGTGCGGAGCGCCATGAAAGGAAGTAATGAGGCGAGCGTAAACGCACTCTCTTGGTCGGACGGTATTTTCTTGTTGCGATATTTTTTGGAAACTTTTCTTAAATAGCGATAACTGTAGATATAGGCAATTATGCTGGCGACAAATAGAATAACTCTAATGAAACTCGGGAAGAATGAGCCGGTATAATTTGAAACTAATTGAAGCGCAAGTCCTAAAATGCCAAAAATAGAAGCGGCAATAATGCCTTTATGCAGTTCGCTGTCGTAGACACTGTCAAGCTTGGCGCGTCCAGCAATTTGCGCGCCTTTATCGGTGCGCTTACGCCAAAGTGCATCCTCGACATCATTCATGGTTGGGACAGGATCCGGATATAACTTTTCTAGATTTTCGGCATGCGCCGCTTCGGTCTGTTCGTCTTTAATTTCTTCCGGATCGAGCGTTTGAGCTTCTTTGAGTTTTTCGGAAATTTCTCGATTGCGTTTTTTCTGCTCTTCTGCGTCAGCCTTGGCGCGAGCCTCCATGCGCTTTTTACGTTCGGCTTTTTCTTTTGCCTCACGTTCATGCATCTCGGCAGCGAAGCTGGCATCTATCTGAAAATTTCGTGCGCCAGTAGCTTTGGCGGCATCTGTTTCGGCTTTCTCGTCGGCTTGAGTAAAAATAACGCCTTTATTGGCTTTGATCTCAATAGCCGGACGATCGTCGGTCTCGGCGATGTTATACATGCTAGAAGATACGGCCATAGCGGCTGGCTGTTTCTCATCGTCTAATTCGGCCGCGGTTTTTTCTTCAATTTCTTCCGGTTCCGGGCCGGTCAGAAGTCTTTTATTTGCCATACTGCTTATAGATTATCACATAGCATTATTACGAAAAAGCGACCCGTTAAGGTCGCTGATTCGTAACATTTTCTGACTAAATAATGATTTGAACTTAAGCGAGTTCGACGGTTGCGCCGGCATCTTCGAGGGCTTTCTTCATAGCCTCAGCTTCGTCCTTAGCAACTTTCTCTTTTACAGTGGCTGGAGCGCCATCGACAATAGCCTTAGCTTCGCCAAGACCAAGACCGGTAGCTTCCTTAACAGCCTTGATAACTGCAATCTTTTGTGCGCCAGCATCTTTAAGAACAACGTTGTATTCGCTCTTCTCTTCAGCGGCAGCGGCACCAGCATCAGCTGGACCAGCAGCTACAGCAACAGCGGCAGCAGCAGGCTCAATGCCATATTCATCCTTAAGGATAGTTTTAAGCTCGTTAACTTCGAGGACGGTGAGCTTAACCAATTCCTCTGCGATTTTCTTTACATCAGCAGCCATGTTAGACTCCTTTATTCTTATTGGTTAATAGTTATACGCGAAGCGTAAATTAATTGGTTGCTTTGTCGGCAATGCCGTCGAGCAAAGCGTGCAAGTTGCCGGAAAGACCGTTGGTAATGTCGTTGACTGGGCTGAGGAGCATGTCCACAACTTGGCCAATGAGTTGGTCTTTGCTTGGAAGATCGGCAAGTGCTTTTACTTCGTCTTCGCCAAGGTTGGCACCTTCGCCGCTGAAAGCACCTTTAAGCTCGAGAGCTTGGTGATCTTTGGCAAACTTTGCGAGAACCTGTGCTGGTGCAACTTCGTCGTCATCGGAGACGGCGTAAAGAAGCTGACCTTCAAGGGCGCTAGTGTCGGTGTCTTTGTAGACCGCGATATTGCCCATAGCAACACGGACAAGGCGGTTCTTGACGATTTTAATTTTGACATTATTCTCGCGCGCAGCTTTGCGAAGTTCTTGCATTTCCGCGACCGTGAGGCCCTGATACTTTGCAAAAACGGTCATCTTAGCGTCGCTGAGAAGCTCGTTTAAGTCGGCAACCAATTGTTGTTTCTTATCTTTGCTAATTGCCATAGATAGAAATCTCCTTTTGGTATTAATTTGCTAGCCAGAAAAATGTTAATGATTCGTCACCAATAATACACACAAGAAATATTTTCCTCGGCGGCATGATTAAATCCTTGCGGATCGCCGCTGTCTTTGGTAACTTCCGCTATTTTATCAAAAATACCTTAAATAATCAATAGGTGCGTTTTAGAAAACGCTCATGTATAATTAATACAAATAGAGGCAAAGAGAGGTAATGGAAGAGTTTATTAATTTTGTCGATAGGCACCATAAGCCGATATTTATTGGCGTTGTTGTGATTGGTGCAGCTTTTATACTATGGACACTTATTACGGCTATATCATTAAAAGCGGATAAGAAAACTTATTTGACTTTAAGCTTTGCGCCGACGGAGGCGGCATTAACGATTAACGGGACCGATTACCGGACCGGTACATATGAATTTCAGCCAGGTAAATATACTGGCGAGCTCCATTACGAAGGTTTTACGCCAAAGACGGTTGAAATTGAGGTAAAAAACGAAGCAGTGACAACGGTTACTGAATATTTAGTGAACGAACAGCAAGGTCTTGCCTATTACGAAAAACACGCTGCGGACATTGAAGTGCTTAGGCATGTGAGCGACAGCAAGGATGTAGGCGACTTTTTAGCTTCTTATGATCAGAAATATTCCTTGATGGAGCAGCTGCCTCTTGATGCTTCTTTTGATAACCGCGCTGATTCTGGTTTTCCAGGTCAAGATTTAGTGATGGTCTCGATTAGAAACGGTAATATGCATAAAAAATGCGAAGGTACTCTTTGTTTGTTGGTAGTAGGCAAGAAAGTTAATAAAAATAAAGTTAAAAGTGTGTTGTCGGAAAAGGGGTACAAAATTGAGGATTACGAGGTAATTTATGAAAAAGAATAGTAAGATGTTTGGGCGCATATTTTGCTGGTTTTCGGCTCTCGTAATGCTCTTTCCGAGTAATATGGTGGCGGCTACGAGCCAGAAAGATTTTATTGATAAGTATTCGCACAACAATATTAAGTTTTATAATCCAGACGAATGTAGTAGAACAAGCGGAAGTTCGTCTCCTTCGTCGATTGGCGGTAAAGCAGTTGTAAGTGGAAAAACAGCTAAGGAAAAGATTTGGTCTGGCCTAAAATCGATGGGCGTAACTGATGAAGTGGCAGCCGGCATTATGGGTAATATGCAAGGCGAGAGCGGCTTTAGTCCAGCACGGTATGAAGAAAAACATAGGGATGTTTGGGAAACTTTCGACTGGGAGAACGATCCGGCAAAAGGTCATGGCGTAGGCTTGATTCAATGGTCTGGCGGTCGTCGCCCTAACCTATTCAAATATACGCGCGGTATAAATAGTTACCTGGTTGATGAATATCTGAAAAAACCTACTACTTATGGTGGTTTGCAAGGTGACGATTTTATTAAAGCGGCCAAAAATGAATCAGAGGCGGACGCGCTGTATTCTATCGAGCTCACTTTCTTAATTGAGGAAATGAAGGGCGAAAGTAGCTATGCGCAAGTATTTAATGAAACTACTGTAGCTGGCGCGGCGGTATCTTTCTCGGTGAACGTTGAAGGTTGCTCAACTTGTACGGCAAATTCAGAAAACACGGCGGCGCGACGTTCGAACGCAGAAGCAATCTTCCGCGAATTCTCGGGTAAGACTTCGTTCGGCTCGGGATCGGCGGCGAATCCTGGTGGTGGCGCGCAAGCGGCGGCTTCGGATGGTTCTGATGTGACTTGGATTGGCGATTCGATCACAGACATGGCGAAAGATGAAATATTAAAAAAGATGCCAAAAGCGGACGTGCGTGCGCAGGTGAGTAAAAGCTGGTCGCATGTTTATACGTCTGGCAACACGAGTGGTCTAGACATTTTGAAGGATTTAGTTAGTAAAAAACAATTACGAGATAATCTTGTTTTTGCTTTAGGCACGAACGATGACGATATTTCAGAAGCTTCGGTGAAAAAGATTATAGAAATAGCACCAGATGTGAAGCGCGTTGTTTTGGTAACTAATTACAAGATTAATGACGAACACGAATATGACAAAAATAATAAAGCCATTAAAGCTGGCCCAACAATTGATTCTCGTTTTGTGGTAGCAGACTGGGCGGAGGCGGTTTCGTCAAGTCCGAGTAAATATATTATTGCAGATAGTGACAGCGTACATCCAACAAAGGAAGGTATTCCGTTATTTGTAGAGACGATTCTAAAAGCTCTAGGAAGTACTGGCGGCAATACGATTAGTCAATCGGGTAGTTGTGAGTGTGGCAATTCAAACATTAGTACGAATGGCATTTGGGCGGGTCAAAAGTATGACCTAACCGACAGACAACTTGCTGGCATTATGGCGATGATTAAGGGCGAGAATGGCGAAACGCTTGAGATGGTTCAATCTGAAGCGACAATTATGGCGAATCTATATGAGTATGAGAGGCCGAAGTCGCCACGTACTGGCGATGGTCTCGTTGCGTACTTAAGGACGTCGCCAAAATCGGGCGGCTGGTTTGCGACCTACGATGATTATAACGAATCATTCAAGGGTTATAAGCCGGAAGAGTTTGACGCTATAAAAGACATCTTCAATAACGGTAATCGCACGATGCCGCCAGAAATTCTTGAGCATGACTGTATCAATTGTAAAGCTGGCATAAATTATGCGTATAACGACGGTGTGGAGTTTGATGTGACGGATCGCTCTAAGTACGTCAGCGGCAAGACTTTGCTTAAACAAGGTAGTGGCGGACTTAGTGGCCAATATATATTCTATAAGTTTGCTGACGACACGCTGAAGAAGGGGGACCCATTTGGTTATTTTGAAAATAAACCGCCGAGTGGCACTAGTACTCGGGCTGCAAGTTCAAAGAACTCGAATATTACATTCGATAATGAAGGCTGGATTCAGGGTGGTATTGATGGCTATACGAAGGAGCCAGCGGTTGGCAAAGTCAGCGGCCTAGACTCGGCGGCAAATCAGAACTTCCCAACCGACATGCCAAATGGTAAAGGTAAGGGTCCGAACAAGATTACGCTTCACTCTACGGAGGGCGCAAACGGTGGCGGCGGTAGCGGTTTGCAGTTCTTTATGAGCAGTGGCGTGCCGCCACACTTTACGATTGATATGCACGAAAAGAAGGTTTATCAGCACTTCCCTATTTACAAGACTTCGGCAGCCGTGAAGTCTCATGACGATACGGCTGGTATTCAGATTGAGATTATCGGCTATTCGGATGCTGCTTTGGCGCAAAGCCGTGGCCAATCAAAGTGGATTCTAGCAACTGGTTTTGAAGATAGCGAAATTGATTATCTAGCGCAATTGCTGATTGGCATTGGTGCGGCGACTGGTATTCCGATGGAAAGTTCGGCGAACTGGTCGGGCGGTTCAAACCCAGTTCGTATGACGGACACGAGTAAGTTCAAAGAATATAAAGGCATCTTGGGGCATCGTCACGTGCCAGGTAATACTCACTGGGACCCGGATGGCCTTTGGGATAAATTAAAAGCTGCGCTTGGACGCAATGGTGGTACGGCATTTGGCCAGTGTTCATATAACGCAACGGGCGATGTGGCAGCTTTGCAGAACCTAGTCTTGAGATGGGCGTGGCCAGAATATCACTCGAAGCCTTATACGACTAAAAAGCCAGAATATGACGAGGACATTAAGAAATCGAAATATACCGGTGACAGCTGTTATGGTGGTGGCGTTGACTGTGGCGGCTTCGTATACTCATTAGTTACCTTGAGTGGTTGGGACCCAGATTTGCCGACTGGTCCGACGGCGGAAATGCTGCCGGCGTTGCAAAAATCTACTACCTGGACTGAGGTAACTTCACGGATCCATTCAAATGCAGATGCGCAACCGGGCGATATTATCATTAAAGATGGTCACGTATTGATTTATGTAGGTAAGATTCCTGGCTTTGGTGGTGAAATGGCTTCGGCGTCACAATGCGGACGCGCGCCGATGGCAGACTCCGCTAAGGATATTAGCTATTACGCGAATAAGCCAGAGTATCATATATTTAGAAAGGTGAAATAATATGCAAGACGAAGCTACATTGATTAAAAATCGCAAGAAAATGATAGTTGCTTTGCTAGTCTTGATATTTGTAATTGCTTCTTGCCTATTTATTATGAACGGATTGAGCAGAAGAAATATTATCGAGAATCTCAATTCGACTGATCTGAACACTCTAAGCCAGAAAGAACTGAACGAGATTAATCAATCCTTAAAAATAATGCTCAAAAGCAACTATGGATTGGATGACGACGCTTTAAACAAAGTCAAAGCCGTTGTGCGTGAGAATTCTATGAAGATAGAGCAAGACGAAAAAACGAAGAAAGTAACAGCGGCACAGTTTCTGATGGATATAAACGATCCGAAGCTAACTTATGAAGTGAGCTTCGATAGTAGGTTAAGTGATACGACCTTTAAATGTCCAGAGTTGGGCTTAATGCAGGATGCGAATGTTTTCTGTATTGGTTCCGATAAGCAATCAACAATTGATGTAGCCTTGGGTAAATATTTGCCATTCCGCGCGAAAACAGAGAGTGGTACATATTTCTCGATTTGGCGCGATTACGACGACAACAATAGTCCACGTCTAGAGATGTATGCAAGTATTTGTGGCGACGAAGAAAAAGGCAAGGAAGTTTTGAGTACGATTAAGGGCTGGATTAAGGAAAAAGGTGTTAATCCAGATTCGATTCCGATTAATTATCAATCGTCGTATTGCGACCACGGTAGCGATGATTAGGGTTATTGCTGGGGGTAAAAAACATGCGAGCTGGTTAGCAGAGGCCTGTTCGGAATACGAAAAGCGCCTACGCAAGCCGTGGGCGTTAGAATGGCAGTTTGTAGAGGAGGACAGGCTAGCCGAACGCGTGGCGCGACTGAAGCCAGAAGATTTTATGGTTTTGCTGGACGAAAATGGCAAAATGCTAAGTTCGCCAGAATTGTGTCAATCGTTAAAGATGCCATTAGAGACCGGGCGCGATGTGGTTATTGTGATTGGCGGAGCGTTTGGACATTTTGAGCCGGAAATTATTGAACGCGCAAATATGATTTGGAGCTTATCGAAACTAGTATTTCCCCATCAGATTTGTCGGTTAATTGTGGCAGAACAAATATATCGGGCGCAAGAGATTTATCTGGGACACGCTTATCATCACGCATAAAAAAGGGCGTCAGAGTGGGAAAGCTCTGGCGCCCAGGGGCGGGGTGTATATGGAACGCTGAGCAACTAGAATGGTCTAGCGATTACCATTCAAGCTGCAAAGCGGTTGCCACTGCTTCAGCGGTGTCGAGTATGTCCTTGGTGCGATTGTTCGCCGGAACGCTGCGCAGGCTCGAGACGAGCCACGTGATGTGCGGCAGTCCGCCATCAAGTCCGTCGCGACGATAGGCCTGAGCGAAAGCTCGTCCAGCCTGATTGGCGTCGAGAGTGAGCAGTTCGGACGGAGTCTGGTCCAGGAAACGTACCATACGGTCGAACAACCAGATGACATGAGTCTCGTCGGCGATGTTCTGCCTGATCTCTTCGGCCTGTTTCATCTTATGTTTATGGTTAATGCAGTGAATATTCATACGATATATCCCCTTTCTGGAAATGTGCGAAAAAACAAATGGTTGCCTAATCTCCTCTTTTCCCCGCAAAAAAGGAGGCTAGTTGGATATATTTTATCATAATTAGTAGTTAATGTCAACTATAAATGCGTTTTAGGAGCGCTTATGGTATAATTTGAGTCAATGAAACGGTCGCTTATCATTTACTTTGTGGTATTGGTTGCTATTTTGGGCTTGTTGTTGCCCGGTTTATTCGAACAAAGCATCGTTTGGTGGAAAATATTAGCTTACGCGTTTTGGATTGCCTTTGTTTGGGGTTTGATTGTGTTTACGTTCGACCGCCTTTCTAGACAATTCGAAAAGCATAATGCTAACAAATTGCGTAAAACTGGTGAGGATTATCGTCCACGCATTAAAAATGCTAAAACTCTGATTGAAATTATGTTTGAGGGTTTCGAAAGTGACCCATCGGTTATTAAAGGAAAAATTCAGCGTGGCAAGATTAAACCAGGAGATACGGTGGAATTTTACGACACTAATGGCGAATATGTTTGTGATGCAAAAATCGCGAGCGTCGAAATAAATGGCAATGCTGTTCGCTTCGCGACCGAGGGCGACGATATTTCACTGCGTTTAGAAACAAGCATATTAAAAGAAACCACCCTACCGCGCGGTTCGGTGGCGATTAAGTAAAAAGATCTAATGTCTAAAAAAGATAAAAAGAAAAAAGTTATAGTGGCCGTAAGTTTCGCTCTGATG
>JAGCSL010000034.1 GCA_017964115.1 Candidatus Saccharimonadota bacterium | reverse complement strand
CCCAAACTATCAAGAAGAATAATACATTTGAGAAAAAGAGTGGAACCCATAGTGCCGCCACCGCCACTAAGGTAGTGGTCGCAAGAGTTGACGGCGTGGTCTACTATTCATTTAATGACGAGCCGTTTGTAGTGTTGCAGGATATGAACGAGACTTCGGACTACTTTAATACGACTGTTTGGTTTGGAGCGTCTGAGAGGGCTGACGGTGCGCCAAAACGGTATCTGGATGGGACTTTGTCTAATCTATATGTCAAAGTTGGCGAAACGGGCGCAAATAGACATACAGTGTCGTTCAATGCTGGCGGTGTCGTGGACGACCCAAATGACGTAACAGTGATTGGTTCCGCCAAAATTGGTAGTCTGTTGCCGGATATGCCGAACAGCGTTGAAACGGATAGTGGCCGCAAATACTTTGGCGGCTGGTATACGGAGCAAGATGGCGCTGGACAGAGAATCACGGAAGAATCAATTATTAGCCAAGATATGACTCTATATGCGAACTGGCGCGAAAATAACGATATTTGTAGCGTAGGCGTAAGCGGAACCACTTATCCATTATTGCAAGATTGCATTGACGAGGCGGGCGCGGGCGATACGATTACCTTGCTCGACAACATCAAAGATCACGTCCTGGTTGATGCGGGTGTAGAGATAACATTAGATTTGAATGGCTATACGTTTAGCGATAATGGTGGGGAAAATTCCGTCGTCGGTAGTAGGGTGATAGACAATAAGGGTAAATTAACTATTATTAATGGCACAATTACGTCATCGCTAGCCGAAGGTGTGATCAATAATGAGTCTGGAGCTGAATTATATATTCAAAATGGTGCGAGAATTGTAGCGACTGGCTCGAAGCAGGCGGTCTACAACAATGGTGGTAGCTTAATAATCAGTGGCAATGCATATTTGAGCACCGGCTCTTCGTCGCAGCGCGCAACGGTACATAACTTGAATAATGGATCGGTCGTGATTACTGGCGGTACGATTATCTCTAACAAACAAGAAGGTGTAAAGAACGAATCTGGCACCTTGGTGATTGGTGTACATGGTGGAGGGATTTCTAACTCTACGCCAATTATTCGTGGTGCAACTTATGGTGTGAATACCACTGCGGCAATTGAGTTCTATGATGGCATTTTGCAAGGTAAGACGGCCGCCATTAATAACGAAGCATTAATAACAGCTGAAGAGGGTGCGACGAAGATGAACGGTACGGCGGTAATAGGTGGTGCCACTTATCAGACTTTACATTACGAATTCGAGCAGAATGAGCCGTAAAACCGCCTGAAAACGCTCATGGTGTGCTATTATATTTATTAGTATGAGTGTGGTAATTGGTATTATTATCGGTATATTGATGTTGATGTTTCTCGTGACGGCACACGAGTTTGGACATTTTATTCTTGCGCGTCGCAACGGAGTTGAAGTTGAGGAATTTGGAATATGTTTTCCGCCGCGCGCAGTTGCTTGGCGCAAGGTTAATGGCAAATGGCGCCGTCTAAAGAAGAGCGAATGGAAGAACCCGCCAGGAAAAGGCACTATTCTTTCTCTGAACTGGTTACCAATTGGTGGTTTTTGCCAGATGAAAGGCGAAAGTGACGCCGATACGGCTAAAGGTAGTTTTGGAGCAGCGCGTTTTTGGTCAAAAACTAAAATCTTGTTTGGTGGCGTAGCGATGAACTGGCTAGTAGCCTTTGTGATTTTGACAATCTTAGCCTGGATTGGCATGCCACATTTCCTAGATGGTCAGTTTAGAATGCCGGGCGATACGAGGACTATCGTGGAAAAACCGGTTACGATTGGCGAAGTGATAGGATCGAGCCCTGCAAGCGCGGCAGGACTGAAGGAAAAAGATGTGATTAAGTTGGCGCGCGCAGTCGACAATAATCCAGAGAGGACCGAGATTGTTTCAACTGAAGACTTATTAGAATTCAACAAACGTCATGCTGGTGGATTAGTCTATTTAACCTATGAGCGCGATGGTAGCGAAATGATAGCCGAAGTGCAGTTGAACAAGGCAGATTCAACATATTTGTTAGGTGCAAGCATTTCGGGAAGTACTTATTATATGAGTTCGTGGAGCGCGCCAATTGTCGGCTTAGCAACAACGGCGCAAATTACAGGTGAGACGTTTAAGGGTGTCGGAGTACTTCTTTATAACTTGGTAAGTGGCGTGATTCAGCAGATTAGTCCTAGCCAAGAGGTGCGCGAAAGTGGCGCTGAAGCAATTAAGAGTGCTGGCGATTCCGTGAGCGGTCCAGTAGGGATTATTGGAATTCTGTTTCCAGCCTTTGCGGCTAGTGGGCTGAATAATCTGGGCTTCCTAGTAGCTTTAATATCAATTTCATTGGCATGTATGAATGTTTTACCAATTCCGGCCCTAGATGGCGGCAGATGGCTTCTAATAGCGATATATCGACTACGTAAAAAGAAATTAACGAAGGCGAAGGAAGAAAAAATTGTCGGGCGAGCCTTCATGGTGATTTTGATATTAGCAGCAATCGTAACAATAATAGATATATTGAGGCTATTTTAATGGTGGAGAAGAAGAAAAACTGGCTGGATAAAAAGATGGACGCGATGCGTAAGCGTGCCAAGAAGGATCGTAGCTACAATAAAAAAATTATTATTGCTTGGGCCTTATTGTTGACTGTTTGGGCAGGGGCGGTTTTCTATCTATCTCAACTAGTAGTCTTTAGTTTTACGCAATGGCTAATCGATACTTTCAAATGGGTTCCGAATTTGATTGTGGCGCAGACTGTCTGTATGGCGATTGCAAACATACTAGCTTTTGTTATTGTGTGCCTCGTATCGAAGAAGGTATTCAAAAAGATAGTTAATCGCGATAGCCTTGGGTTGAAGGGGTGGCCAACTTGGACGGATATCTTGTTGTCGCCAATTGGCTACATCGTATCGACGATTGTCGCGGCATTTATACTGCTTATTTTGCAAAAAGTTGTGCCAGGAGTGGATTGGAATCAAACGCAGGACATTGGGTTTAATTCGCTTTATACGCATTTAGACCGAATTGTCACCTTTATTGCGCTAGTTGTAGTGGCGCCAATTACAGAAGAGCTACTATTCCGCGGTTTCCTGTATGGAAGATTGCGCACAAAAATAAGCGCAGTGCCAGCAATTATTCTTGTTTCGGTATTGTTTGGGGCATTACATGGCCAATGGAATGTCGCGATCGTAGTGAGCGTTATGAGCGTATTCATGTGTATTGCTCGTGAGTTGACCGGCACGATTTATGCGGGTATCCTAATGCATATGGTTCGAAATGGAATTGCATATTATTTCTTGTATGTGAATCCGATTGTGGGGGCAACAATTGGCGCTTCGGCGGTTCCAGCACTGTTGCCATTTCTTGCTATAATATAGAATATGCCAGAACTACCTGAAGTTGAGACGATTCGGCGTGGGCTTGATAAATTTATTTTGCATAAACGAATAAAAAATGTAACTATTTTATGTGATAAGAGTTTCCGTGGCGATAAAAAGCTTGTAGTTAATCAAAAGATTAAGAAGATAGATCGACGCGGTAAGGCTTTATTAATTAATTTGTCCAACGACATGTGGATGATGGTTCATTTGCGCATGACGGGGCAGATGATTTTTGAGGGTGGTGAAAAATTTGCGGCTGGACATCCCGATGGTGGCTTTACGGAACAAATGCCAGGACGCCATACGCGGGTTTATTTCGATTTCGACGATGGAACACACTTGTATTTTAACGATCAGCGAAAATTCGGTTTTATTGCCGTAATGGATGAACTGGGTTTGAAGGAAGACAAATTCTTAAGCAAATTGGGGCCTGAACCGTGGAATATGTCGGAGGATGATTTCTGGAATATGTTGCAAAGGCATAAAGCTGCGCCGATTAAAGCTGTGATTTTAGATCAAAGTAATATTGCGGGTGTCGGTAATATTTATGCCGATGAAGGATGTTTTTATGCGAGGATATTGCCTTGGCGACGCTGTGATAGCCTGGATAAAGAAGAAGCTGATTTATTGCTTGAAGGTCTATGTAAGGTTATGCAGGCATCGATTGATAGTGGCGGTTCAACGATGAAGGATTATGTACGTGCTGATGGAACAAAAGGCAGTTATCTGGAGAAGTTTGCGCAGGTCTTTCGACGCGAAGGACTGGAATGTCGACGTTGTGGGGCGATGATTGAAAAAACGCGTGCGGCAGGACGCGGTACGCATTATTGTAAGGGGTGCCAGAAATGATAAAGATTTTTTATGGCAACGACCGGCGGAAGACGCAAGTGGCGATTGATAAAATCTTAGGAAAAGATTACGAAGTTATAGAGGCGGATGGCATTACACGGGCAGATATGGATTCGATTTTTCGCGGAACGTCATTGTTCGGTGAGACTCGGAAGATTCTACTGAAGGGGCTAAATGAGAATAAAGAATGTTGGGAAGTGTTGCCGGATTATTTAGATACGACACATGAGATGATTATTTGGCCATCGACGCTCGACAAGCGGTCGGTGGTTTATAAAACAATTTCAAAAATGAAAAACGTTGAATTGAAAGAATTTAAGATTGAGGAAACGGTTGATCATTTTTTGGCATTTAAAGTATTCGATGAGGCATTTGCAGGACGAGGCGCGAAAGCGATTAAAATGTGCGCGCAACTAGAGACGGACAATGATCCGTATATGACGATGGGGGCGTTCGTTTCGCAGGCTACAAAGAAGTTGGAGATGGGGAGCTCGAAGGCCACGCGGGCGATAAAAATATTAGCCAAGGCGGATTTAGATATGAAGAGTGCGGATGTCGATGGGTGGAATATTGTAAAGATTGCTTTGTTGAAGATAGCCCAGGGTTAGACGAAAAAAGCTAATGCTCATTTGATATAATAAGAATAAGATTCTTTAAAAGAAAGGGTTTAATTGGGGCGCTTTATAGGTAGAGTGGGTATATTTTTGGCCTGTATTCTGTTTGTAGCTGCTTTTTGGGCGGCGTCGATTTGCTATGCGGATGATGCCTGTACGATTGCCGGCGAGAATGATCCTTTAATTTGTGGCACTCCTGATAGCGACGAGGAGACGGCGCTTCAAACTAAGATAAAGAGTGTTTTGGAAACCATTTTTCTTTGGATTGGTATTATATCCGTGATTGTTATTGTGATTGGCGGCATTAAGTATATGACCTCAACTGGCGATGCGGCAAAAATTAAAAGTGCCAAAAGTACTATTATGTATGCTGTTATTGGCTTAATAGTAACTTTGGCAGCTTTTGCGATTACTGAGTTTGTGATTGGGGCTCTGAACGGAAAGGCGCCAGAAGGTGGTGGTACGCATGCTGAAACTGGAGGTGGCGGCGGTGGTGAAAGCGAAGAAGAGCGTGTGGCCGTAAAAGGTGTTAGGTTAACTCTGCCTAGCTTAACGATGGTAATTGGCGAAACGGGAAAAGCGAAAGCGAAGCTGATTCCGGATTATGCAAAAGATAAAACGATCAGCTTTAGCTCGAGTAGACCTAGCGTGGCCACGATCGATGAAAAAGGTAATATAAAGGCTATCGCGGAAGGTTCGACGGAGATACGGGCGACGGCTGGAAATGGCAAGTTTGCGGCTGAGATCTTGAAGGTCGTAAAACCAATTGAGCCCGAGAGTGTAACGATTGCTGGAGGTGATATAACTATAGCGGTTGGCAGTTCAAGGACTCTACGTGCGACAGTAAGCCCCAATAATGCCAAGGATAAGAGCGTAACGTGGTCGAGCGATAAGAGCGATGTTGCGACGATTGACGGAAAAGGCCGCCTGACGGCGAAGAAGGTTGGGGCAACGAAGATAACAGCAAAAACTAGCAACGGAAAAATTGGAACTATAACAGTTACAGTTACGGAAAAAGGGTCGAGTAGTAATCCGGGTGGTGGCAAGTCTGATAACGATAACAGTTCGGGCGGCGACATAGGCAATACTAAATCGCGTCATAAGATTGGTTCGGCATTAGCGGTGATGCATGCGGCAAATAATGGAAACATAAATAAAGTAATTGAGGCTGGTAAAAAGAAATACTATGCCGTTGAATGCGATGTATATATTAGCGGTGGTACCATATACTGCGCACATGATAAAAAATACTTTAGTAAAAGTAGTGCGACGCTCGATAAGACAATGAGTGTAGCGAAACAATATGGAATGGTGGTGATTTTGGACCATATTACTTCATCGAGAAGAGATGCCGTAGCGAAATATATAAAGAAAAATGAAATAAGTGAAAGAGTATTCGTGCAGCTATATGATTATAACGGAAACGCCGAAGGTGTAATAAGTACGATGAAATCAATGAACTCTACGGTTGGCAAGAAATTACACTACATGGGTTGCCATATGCTGAATATGAGTGCCGCTGGATACTCCTCGAAAGCTTCAACTTTAAAGGGTCTTGGTATGTCGGCAGTGAATGTGCAATTGGGGAAGGATGATGCCATGAAGAAGATTAAGAAAGCTGGTTTTGATCTAGGGATTTTCACTTGGGGTTCGTTCTCTAAGAGCAACATTTCAAAATATAATGCAGCGCCTTATAATGCGAAGTATATGATGACTAACGATGTTAGCGCTAACTAGTAGCTAGTAGTGTTCTGTATTTTGCTTAAGCTTTTTGCTAGAATATAAGTAAGTGTATACAAATAGAGGAGCACTCATAAAATGAAAAAAATTGGGGCAGGCAAAATTGCGGCAGTGGTGGCAATTTGTCTGGTAGTGGGCGTAGGTGTCGCAAGTTTAGATTACTTACCAAAATTATTTGAAGAAAGTGAGACTACGGGAGATTCGTTGCTTGCCGAGAATGAATCTACGGAAGAAGCAATTTTCGATGAGAGTATTGGCGAATACGATGGTGACGAGATGACCGAAGAAGAGCTCGAGGCCTTAACGAAGCAGGATGAAGACGAAGATATCGTTTTTGAAGACGAGGTTGCGCAAGAAGATCAATTAGGCCCGGGCAGTCTTAGTGCGGCGGCGGCTCGGACAAAAATTACCTTTGTAGTCAAAGGTGTCAGAAAAGATAATATTAATGTTGGTGATTCCTTTACGGTAAAAGTTACAACTGACCGAAAAAATATTAAAGGTGGGGGATGGGCTAATAATAATCCATCTTGTGTTGCGATGAATTCCGCAACATACAATATCGCTAAACAAACTGGTACGGCTAAGTTTACGGTGAAAAAGGCTTGCACGTTCTCAATTAAATTTACCGTCAAAGAGCCGTCTAATGTGCGTTATGCATCGACAACAAAAACACTCTATCTAAAGTCTTATCCAGTAATATCTGTAGCAAAAACGAATAAGTTTCAAAGCCTAATTAAAAGTTATGCCTGGGCGTCGTTCAGTAACGTTAAGACTAATAGAAAACCAACTTACGAGAGCGCTCTGAGCGGGAACTATAGGGGCGGTTGCAATGGTAATGACTGTTCAGCATTTACTGGTTTAGTGATTAGAAAGAGTGGAATCGACACTAATTTCCCGGGTACGACTACGGATAAAGTCTATAACTATCTTGTTAGTTCCGGGAATTGGATGGACGTGACGGGCCGCGTTCAGAGTAATAATGACGCTCGCCCGGGTGATGTAATTATCACGCGCGGGAAAGGTCACGTGCTAATGTATGTAGGGAAGATATCTGGTTTCGGCTCCGTAATGGCCTCAGCGTCGTACAGCCCCGACTGTAGTAGATCGCGCGCTCCAATGGCGGATAAACAATCGTACATTACTGGGTATAAGAATACGACCAACAACGGTAAACGTTACGCAATTTTCCGACATAAATAAATAAGGATAAAAAATATCTCCGATTACATCGGAGATATTTTTTGAATTGCTAAATTAAGCAGCGTGAACTTCAACGCGAGTGCGTGGCACGCTCTTGCCAGAGAAGTGATTCTTCTTGGTCTTAACGAAAACAACCTTACCGTCGATGGCAGCATGAATAGTGAAGTTGCGGCTCATGAAGGTGCCAGGACCGGCAATCTTCGTAGCGCCAGTTTGGCGAACGAGAACTTCGCCAGTCTTCACTTGTTGGCCACCAAAACGCTTGACGCCAAGTCTTTGGCCGGCATTGTTGTGTAGGTTTTTGCTGGTACCGCCAGCTTTGACATGTGACATACTACTTTTTCCTTAATACTATTATTTGACGCGCAACGATTTGGTCCTCTCGGTAATATAAGAGGTTATCGTAAGACGCGTAACGATACTTTATGGCATTATATCCCAGTTTGTCGATTTCGTCAAGGATATTCACCCCTGAATAAGTACCGTCTGGACGCTTCCAGGCCGGGGTAGCTAAAGCGAGCTGAGTGCCGGATGAAATTTGGCCGCTTAGGTTCTTCAAAAACGCTGTTAAGAGCGCTTTTGCGTCTTGCTGAAGTTGTTTGAGTTTAATATCGGCTGGCGGTGCAGAGAGTGGATGGCCGAGGTAGATTTCGGAGGCAACATAATTCGGCACGGTGGCTTTCCATTGATGTTCGGTAGCATCGCCAACTTCGAGTGCGAGCTTTGGCGCATTGTTTTTTTG
>JAGCSL010000033.1 GCA_017964115.1 Candidatus Saccharimonadota bacterium | reverse complement strand
TGGATAGAACATGTATTCCGAATCTGTATAGAAACCGTCGTCGAGCTTGACGTGCTTTTTCATGATTTCCGTGCGATAAATCGTATTGTGCATCTGAACTGGCGGATCATAATGATATTCCCAATCATTAAAATCAAAAACGACGCCAACTGGCATATCGTTTGCACGATGCACGGCTTTGATTGCTTTGCGCTTGTTGTGGTAAGTTACATAGTTTGCAAAAACTGCGTCAACGTCGACGGTCTTAAGTTTCTCGATCAGGACCGCGAAGTCATCGCTGTTTACCCAGTCGTCGCCATCAACCATGCGGAAATACTTACCGGTTGCATTCTTAATGCCAGTATTAACCGTGGCGCCTGGGCCGGAGTTGATTTGGCGAATTAGCTTGATGGATTTTGGATATTTTTTAACGTATTTTTCGACGCGCTCGGGCGTATCGTCTTTAGAACCATCGTCGACGACAAGTACCTCGATGTCGTTTATATAGCGCTCGTCACAAAAAGACTTTAAACATTCATCTATCATGCTGCCAAGGTTATAAGCGGCAACAGAAATTGAAAGAATCTTTTGCGACTTAGCCATTTATTTCTCCGAGCGGTAATCAAAGCGAATGAAGACGACGACTGCGGCAATCACGAGCATACCAAGAGCAGCAACTGCGATCGAGATTGCACGGGTCTTTAGCGTAACGATTGGTTCTGCGTCGGTAGCTTCTTCGAGAATAGTAGTGCGGTAGTTATAAGAATCGTCAAATGCGGTTTCGATTACTTTGTTTGTATTGATGGCGATAAGATTGGCAAAAGACTTCGCTTTTTCTTTGTCTGCATCAGTAACTTTCACCTCGAAAATACCGCGAGGCGCCTCTTTTACGCCATAGCTTGGAACTTCTTCGAGTTTAACGCCTTCGTCGACGCTAGCGAGTAATTTCTTACTAGAGAAAAGCTCGATGAGCTGCGAATATGGCGAAGTTGCGGCGCCATTATCAACATGGGAGTTATAAACAGAAAACTTTGCTGTCGCCGTATACTGAACCTTGCGCGTAAAGGCGTAGGCTGCACCAGCTCCAGCACCAATGACAAGGAAAATGACGAGGAAAATCCAAGCCTTTTTTAGTTCTTTGAGATAGTTTCTAAACGTGAATGCTGTCTTTGTCATTTATTGCTCCTTTACCTTGTTCAAATAGTTAATCGTATCGCGCATAGCATCATCGATAGTGAGCTCGGTGCTCCAGCCGAGTTCCTGCTTGGCCTTGTCGGCATTAGCCCAAATTTCCGGCAAATCGCCAGCGCGGCGACCAACAATCTTGTATGGGAGCTTTTCGCCACTGGCTTTTTCGAAGGCAGCAATCATTTCTAGAACTGAGCTTGGACGACCAGTGCCGAGATTATAGATACTAACACCATCCTTAATGTGCTCAATTGCAGCAACGTGGCCTTTCGCAAGATCAACGACATGGATATAATCACGACGCGCAGTGCCATCCTCGGTGTCATAATCATCACCGTAGACGCTGAGCTCTGGAATCTTGCCCTGCGAGACGCGCATGATAATCGGCATGAGATTATTCGGAATGCCGTTTGGATCTTCGCCAATTAGGCCAGACTCGTGGGCGCCAATTGGGTTGAAGTAGCGCAAAATCGTAGCCTTAAACTCTGGGTCGGAAACGGCATAATCCTTAATAATTTCTTCGATAAAGAATTTGGTTTTGCCATATGGGTTAGCAATTTGGCCGCCAGTCTGCATCGTTTCAACACATTCAGGAGTGTCTTGGATGCCATAAACGGTAGCGGATGAAGAAAAGACCATCTCTTTGACGCCATATTTTTTCATGACTTCCATGAGATTAACTGTGCCGGTGATATTGTTGTAGTAATACCAAAGTGGTTTTTCGACCGACTCGCCAACGGCTTTGAGGCCAGCAAAGTGAATCACGGCATCATAATGCCCCTCGGCAAAAATCTTATCGAGAGCCTCTTTATCAAGAATGTCGGCTTCATAAAATTTTGGACGAACGCCGGTGATTTTTTCAATTTGATCGAGAACAGTGATTTTGCTATTAAAAAGATTATCAAGTAGCTCAACTTCATAGCCATTTTTAATCAATTCGATAGCGGTGTGCGAACCGATATAACCGGTCCCACCAGTAGCTAAAATTTTCTTCATGTATTTATTATACCATCTGTTAGCAAGTTATTTGCTATGCGAGAAGCCGTTGCCGATGATAACAATAAAGTCTGCTTCGGTCGACTTAAGGCTGTCTGGAATTTCCGTAGAAACATCGACCTTATAAAGCTTTTTGAGGGCTTCGGCGGTCTTAGTCATCTTCTTGTTCTTCTGGAAAACGCGTACGCCATCAAAACCAGATTGGTCGCTTGGTGCATTACCGGTAGACTTTACGATGTAGCCCTTATTTTCGAGCACAGTCTTTTCTTTAGAGGCGATGCCATAAGCAGCCGTGCCATTAAGAACAGCAACCTGGGCATTTTCAGCCGTAAATGGCTCAGCGCTAAACTTACGCTTAATATAGGCGCGAATACTGTCGTAATTTCCCACGCCGGCACTTGGGAAGACATAGGAAATCTTATTAATCATACCCGTAGTCATAAGTGGAGCCGGTTTATCATCGGTTGAATAGAGCGAAATCGTCTCTAGCTTTGCCATATTAACCGTATTGGCGAGCTTAATGAAGGATTTAAGCTCCGTATCCTTGATATCCGTGCGGAGATTGTCGCCAACAGCGTCTTTAATCTGCATAACAGCAAAGATATCCGAGGTAATGTTCTTTTTCTTCGCCGTATTAACAATCGCTTCAAGAATGCGCTGCTGGAAGTATTCACGACTAAAGTTGCCACTTGCGGCACCGTAACCACCGTGCGCATTACGAACGCGCGCGACATTGAGCGCATCCCAACCGCCGAGGTGAACTGCTTGGCCGTTCGGATATTGAATAGCGTATTTCCCGTTTCTGTAATTATCAGCGAGGCCCTTCGGGCTCGTGGTCTTAATTACGGTTTCATCACCATCCCAAGTCTGGTCACCATAGGTAAAGACGACGTCTATACCGCCAATCGCATCAACAATCTTCGTGACGGCACCCCAGTTGGCGTGGGCGCGATAATGGACTTTTATGCCCAAAACATCTTCAAATACGGCGGCGAGTTTGCGAGCGCCTTCTGCCTCAGCTTTGCGCTTTTCTTCGTCGCTACCCTTAATAGCTTTTTGGTATTCACAGAAATAAACCTCATTAAGCTTGCCGGTTGCGGTACAAGTTTTTACAGCCTTAAGATCACGCGGCAAACTAATCGTCTTGGCATCACCGGTGTCCTGATTGATGCTTAAAAGCATCATCGAGTCGGTTAACCAACCGCCGTCATACTGAGGATCATCCATACTGAAGCCCTCGGTACCAAAGATAAGAATATTAGTGCGGCCATTTTCGTCCTTCTGGAGAGGAGTGTCAGGATCTGAGGTCAAGAAGCCGAGTAAGCTACCACCGTCCGTAACTTTTGCAATAAAATCGTTGAAGTATCCGTAAACACAACCGGCGGCAATTATTAATAACAAAATAATCACTAAAATAACGCGTTTTAACACTTTGTGTTTTTTGCGCTTCTTCTTTTTCTGCTCTTTCTTTGGAATGTCTACTAAATCGGTTGGATTTTCGTCTTTCACCGTATTAAAAAACTCCTTCACTGCCTGTTGCTGTGAGCTTTTTACCTCTTTTTTGGCTGGTTCGAATTTATTACTTTCCTGCACACGAGTCTTAAGCTCTTTCTTCTTTAGAGGAGCTTCAAGAATCTTCGCTTTTACAGGGGTTTTAACGCCTGGATTTCTGCGTTTTAAGCCGTCAATTGAAGTGTTGCTCATATCCATATATTCTACCATTTTGGCGGTTTCTTTTAAACCGCACAGCTTTTCCACAATTAATAACCCTACTACATAATCATAAGAGTGTTTTGCCAACCGAACATGTTCGGTTTAACAGGGGTGGGATTAATCCCGAACAGCAAAAAAGAGCCCGTTTCGGGGCTCCTTTTTAGTGGAAAACTTTTACTCTTCCGCGATGTCTTTCTTAACGATGTGAAGACGGCGCTCGCGGCCTTCGCCCTGGCTGAAGGTCTCGATATCCGAGTAATCCTGAGCAAAGCGGTGAACGACGCGACGATCGGCGGCATTGAGGTCAAGAATCTTCTCTTTGCCGGTGCGGCGGACTTCCTGAACCCACTGCTCTGCCTGGCGCTCAATCTTGTCAGCGCGCTGACGCTTGTAATCGGCGATGTCGATATTAACGCGGGTAACCTCAGCATTGCGAGCAATCAAAGTCATCATTAACACATGCTGAAGAGCGCGGAGGTTATTAGCGTTCTTGCCAATCAAGAGCGAGTTCATGCTAGTTGATGGGATTGAGAGCTGAATAACGTCGTCTTCAATGGTCGAATATACGGCTACGTTGATACCGAAGAAGGACAAGAGGTCCTCGAGGTACTTCGTCGCAAAACGAATTGATTCATCTGTATTCATATAGGTTATCTCCTTTTCTTTTTATTAGAAGCAGAGATGCGCGTGATATGAAGTTTTTCCTCTTGTTTATTTTTGCTAGACGCATAGTGCGTAGACTTTTTCTCCGTAGTCTTATCTTCTACGACGACAGCCTCTTGAGCGTCTTTGAGTTCTTTCAAAATCTTTTTATCCGCAGCGGCTTCCATCTCGGTATAGTTGCGGTTTAAAATAATCTTTTGGATTACAACAGTGATCATGTTATTTAGGAGGTAGTAGAAGACGAGCGCGCCTGGGAGGCTAATCATAATGAGAAGCATCATGAATGGCATCATGAGTGTCATCTGGCCCTGAGCAGCGGCATTGATATCTTCTTGGCTAGCTTCCTTGCCCTTTGCGGCATCTTTCATAATTGAGCGGAGCGTACGCTTGCCCTTCTTCTTGCGGGTAGGGTCTTGCTGGCGCGACATAATATACTGCGTAGCGGCCGATGCGAGCGCAAAGATTAAGATTACAACCGAGCTGACCGTACTAAAGCCGGCAGTCGCCGAAAGATCAACGAGACCGAAGAGCTTTGGCTCAAACTCATAGACAGGGATTGTGAGTTCATCTTTCTTCTCTTCGTTATCCTTGTTTTCGTTATAGTATTTAACGTCTTCAAGGTATTTGTTCTGCTTCGTAATTAATTCGTCAACGTTGCGAAGTGGCTTCACAAAAGAATAGGCCGAGTGGTCGACGTTATAATTCTCGCGTGGGCGAGCAGCAACGTTAATAGCCGTAAAGAGGCTAATAAAGAGTGGAAGCTGAATCAAGATCGTGAGCATGGAGCGGAAAGGCTTCACGTTCTTGCGCTTGTAGAGATCCATCATCTGGAGGGATTCCATCTGACGATTACCCTTGCAGCGCTTCTTAATCTCGGCGAGCTCTGGCTGAATTTCCTTCATAATGCGGGTCTGGTGGAGCTGACGCTTCATCATTGGCCACATGAGAATTTTTACTAATACAACGAAGATGATAATCGCGATACCGAAGTCGCCGACAAGAGAATAAATCGCAAAAAAGATATTTACGATCGGGCGCACGATAATCATATCAATTAAATCAAACATTTTTTACACACTCCCTAATAGGGTTAATTATATAATTTTTGCCTCAATAAGTAAATCGCGGATTAGAGACTGAAGCTCAGTGAAGTCGATTACGGAGATTTCTTTCGTATTAACAATAAAGATGCAGTCGACTGGCTGCTGGATTTTTGGTAACTCTAAACGAAGCGCTTCATAGACGCGGCGACGAATGCGGTTGCGACCGACGGCAGATTTAAGCACTTTCTTGCTAACTACAACAGCATAGCGCTGCTTTTTACGGCCATTAATAGCAAAAACCAGGGACATTTTAGCATCCCTGATTGTTTTGCCGTGCTGGTAAGTATGTCTTACCCCACCGCGAGAATGAAATCGAAATTTCTTCGCTAGCATCGCTTAGGCGCTAAGGCGTGCGCGACCCTTAATGCGACGGCGAGCGAGAACCTTGCGGCCGCTAACCGTAGCGTTGCGTTTACGAAAACCGTGCTCAACTTTGCGTTGGCGCTTGTGAGGCTGATAAGTACGCTTTGGCATAAATACTTTCCTGACTTTCTAATTATTGTAATATTGAATAGATTATGTCTATTATAGTGATTTTATTCACATTTTTCAAGTATTTTTCCACAAGGCGTCTCCCCGTTAGCCTTTGGCCTGTGGAAAATTCTAATCTGTTATTTCATTACAAGTATTAGAACATATTTGTTTTTATTGTGTTTTTTAGAAAAACTGTGGAAAACTTTTGTATAATTGTTTTTAGGTAAGGAGGTCAAAGAACAATGCCTAACCAATGGCAAACAGTTTTGGACGAGATAAAAAGCAATGTCTCTGACATGGCCTTCAATACTTATTTTGGAAAAGTTAACTTCTGTTCCGAGCCAGGCGGCGTCGTTATTTTAAAGGTGCCAAACGTTTTTATCGGAACGCAGATTGAAAAGAAATATAAGCCAGTTATTCTAAAGGCGCTGAAGAGCTCTAATATCGACTGCAAGGATTTCCGTGTCGCCGAGGACGACAAAAGCGCGAAGACTACGGTTCGCCGTGGTGTAGAAATAATTGAAGGTGATGAGGATACAAATAAGCGCCCAATCGTTAAAATTCCGCAGCGCGCTCCGATTAAAAAAGATGACGAGAGACAAGATAACGGCTTAAACCCACGGTTCCGCCTTAGCAATTATGTTGTTGGCGGCAATAATGATCTCGCCGTCAATGCTGCACAGCATATTATTGAAAACCCCGGCAGTCGTTATAATCCCCTTTTCCTTTATGGTGGCTCTGGTTTTGGTAAAACTCACTTAATTCAAGCGATTGGTAACGAAATCCTTGAGCGCAACCCAAAGATGAAGGTGCGCTACGCCACAATTGAGGAATTCTATAAGGGCTTCGTGAGCTCGATGAAAAATAAAATCGACGACTGGTCTAACCAATGGCGCGACGTCGATGTCTTGATTATTGATGATTTTCAATACATCGAAGGTAAGGATGCTTCCCAGAAAGAGTTCTTCCACACCTTTAATGAACTCTATCGCCATAACAAACAAGTAATCGTCGCCTCCGATCGCTTGCCGAGCCAAATCAGAGACGTAGATACACGTCTTGCTAGTCGCTTAACGATGGGCGTGCCGGTAGATATTCAGTTACCAGACTTTGAAACCCGCTGCGCTATCCTCGAGGCAAAGGCCGAAATGATCGGTGCGGATATTGATAGACCAACTGTAGAGTATCTCGCTGAAAACATCCGTACTAATGTACGCGATCTCGAGGGTGAGCTTAACCGCATTCTATTACTTGCGGAAGTGCGTGGGGTTTCGCCGCGTGAAATTATAGATAATCTAGAACCAATCAGCCAGCCAGCAAAACGTCACGTCTCACCAAAGCAAGTTGTCGATAAGGTTGCAAAATACTATAACCTCTCCTCAAAAGATTTACTTGGCGCGAGCCGCTTAAAAGAAATTAAGAACGCCCGCAATATTGCGATTTATCTTCTCCGCGAGGATGGTTTGAGCACCCCTCAGCTCGGTCGAGAATTTCACAAAGATCACTCCACTATTCTCCATAGTCTCAAGGTGATGACGAAGAAAATTAAGGAGGATTTCAACCTGCGCGAGCAAATTAATGAGATAAGGAGTAAACTTAGTACAAATTAGTTGTTTAAAACCCGTGGAAAATTCTGTAAAAAGTACATTAAAAAGTTGTATAAAAAATGTGTGGAAAAAGTTAAGTTGTGAATAAATATTATTATCGTTCAAAACTTTAACGAGTTTTAATTAATTTTTCCAATAGTTTTTATACAGGAATTTTGAAAGATTTTAATCTGTAAAAATAGAGTTTTACAAGTTTTACACATAGCTCTACTAATTACTACTAAATAATATATTAGAAAGGAAAGGCGATGAAAGTTGAGGTTTTACAAGAAAGACTAGCGAAAGCATTAAATATTGTAAGTCGTGTAGCAGCAAGCACAAAAGCTGGTTTACCGATCCTTAGTAACGTTTTGCTTAGAGCAGATGATAAGCAATTAGTTTTAACTGCAACCAACTTGGAGTTAGCAACGGTTGAATATGTGAACGCTAAGGCGAGCAAGAACGGAACAATTACTGTTCCAGCAAAGCTTCTCTCGAGCTTTATTTCGAATTTACCAAAAGAAACTATTAAGTTATCCAGTGAGGGAGATAAACTCACGATTGAGGCTGGTGGTTATAAGTCGATCATGAACGGTATTGCGGCGGATGACTTCCCTGAACTGCCAAGTATTGATGATAAAAAGGCGGTTACTTTTAAGATCCCAGTAGATTTATTTAAGGAAGCGGTTAATCAGGTAATTATTGCTAGTAGTAACGATATGACACGCCCTGCTCTTACGGGTGTATTCTTGAATACTTTTGAAGGCACGCTTTATATTGCGGCGACGGACGGTTATCGCTTAGCGGATAAAAAGTTTGTGAAAAACGTTAAGAGTGAAATTAAGGCGATTGTGCCAACCGCTGCCTTCCGTGAAGTTTTAAGTTCT
>JAGCSL010000032.1 GCA_017964115.1 Candidatus Saccharimonadota bacterium | reverse complement strand
TGGAAGCTGTGCGACTTCGTATGGCTTGACGTTGTCGATGCCAGTGATATCGGTGATTTCTTTGGCAAAAACCGTGGTCGTGGTGTCGGCGATTTTTTGAGCGTTCTCGGCACTTGGATCGGTGACGGTGATTTTGAGTACCTGCGTGTCGGTAACGTTAGTAACGCTGACGTTTTTAGCGAGTTCGTCAGCAGTATAGTTGAGGTGCAATTTGTCGATAACCTGCTGTAAGACGAGGCGGCTTTTGACAAATTCTGAATAAGTGGCGGCGAGCTTTTGGTTGGCGCTGACGTCGTTGAGGGTGGCGCTAGAGTTGTCGCTGGCACCGTCCTGCATCAAAAGCACCTTAGTGTAGGTACTATATAGCGGGGTTTTGATTTGTGTGTCGTAGATTAGCGTAGCGCCGACTGCCAAAATGGCAACAATAATAATTGTAGGGATGAATTTTTTGAGATAACCAAGAAAATCTTTAAGATCTATTTCTTCCATGGAGTATATTTTAGCATTTTTTGGGTTTTCGAGCTATAACTAAACGACGCGCTATTTGAGGTATTCAGCGATCTTTTTCTGGGCGGTAACAATAGTGTCGTTATCTAGAACAATACTCCAGGAAGAGCTCTTTGGTCCCCAAGTATAGAGTGGTAGCATGGCCCCTTTGCCGTCAACTTGGATGCTTTCGATAGACCAATGACGGAGATCGTTGAGCTGGTGACGGACAAAGGCAGTTATTTCATCGTAAGTGAGTGAGGTTTCGAATGTGCCTTCGGCGGCCTTGAGGATGCTAGAAAAGCGGACGAGATAATGTGGTTTGGAGACTTTTTGTATGATTTGGGCGAGCATCTGTTGTTGATTTTTGCCACGTTGGCGGTCGCCACCAGCTGGATAAATTTTGCGCGTACGGGCGAAAGCGAGAGCGCAAGTTGAGTCGACAGTCTGCTTCCCCTCTCGGAAGGTACATTCCGTGGTGGTATATGCTTTGGGCGAATCGATTTCGATACCATCAATCTCGTCTACGACGCGAATGACAGTTTCAAATCCTACCTTGACTGTATAGTTGATATTAATATCAAGCAAATCTTCGATAGTCTTTTTGCTCATTTCGATACCGTAGAGGCCGGCGTCAGTGAGCTTGTCGCGTAGTCCGGTCGTGCCATGAAGTTGGACATAGGAATCGCGCGGAATGTTGACGAGCAGAATCTTAGCAGTGCGCGGGTTAACGACGGCGAGAATATTAACATCGCTGCGGGCGCGCTTAGTAATAGCACCATCCGAATCAGAGCCAGAAATATATAGAATAAATGGCTCATTGGCGACGTCTACGGCGTTCTCTTTGGTATCAGACTTATCAACGGTGATTTCGAATTCGTAAACCACGCGTGTATCTTCTTCGAAAGTGTTATCGGCCTCTTCGAGGAGGTCGAGGTAGCTTTGATTAATTACGACAGCATCCGTACCTTTTTCGTAGGTGCCAAGCAACATTTCTCCGAGCGTATCGTACTCGATAGTTTTGGATTTTATTTTAGTCTTGAGTTCGGCTTTAGTTTCGTTAAGATAGGGATCAGTGGCGATGTAGCCAATATTTTTATTGGCGAGATTGTTGATTGTTTTATATTTAGTCTTTTTGAGTACGCGCACTTCGTAAGTAATGGTTTCATACTCATGCTCGACGACTGATTCAATAAAGTTGATGGTTTGTTGAATGTAATTAAGCGCAAAAACGCCGCCAATAATGACTAATAAGGCCAGAATGAGACAAACGATTTTGATGGCGCGGCCGGCTTTTTGGCTAGCCACTAATTTGTAAGTATTAAATACTGCAAGAGCAACTAAAATGACAACAATTAGCCAAAATTGCCAAGTCTGTAAAAAGTTAAGACGATGCAAAGAAATAATAAGCATGCAGCTAGTGGCGACCTGAAAGATGGTTAGAATGGCAAATAATGCGCGTAGCCATATTGGTGTTGTTTTGGCGACTGGTTTCTTTTTAGCCATTATTGCTTTCCTGTTGGCGAAAATCGATGATGGAGCCGTCGGCGAATTTAACATAGGCCGGATGGTGGGTCTTGCGATCTTCAAGCGGAGGGAGTTCCATATAATCTTCGCCGTACATGCTAGTCAGCACGAGCTTCGGATCGTGCGGTACGTAATACTTTTTATCTTCAAATTGGACTTTTTTGAGCGGGAAAATACTGTCGCGGGGCCAAGTGCGGCGCGAAACATCGCGCTTGTTGTGGTAACAAACGATGTTTGGTGAGTTCTCGTCATGATTCGACGTACAGGCGGCAGTTTGCTTGCGAATTAGATAATCGCGTGGAGTAATCTTGGCAATGATGTTCTTGATTTTGTTTTTAATACCATTGTGAAATTCGATGCCAATACTGCTTTTACGCATGATAAGTTCACCATAGTATTGTTTCTGGTGTTTGTTGCGGGCGAGTTCATCAAAATCGTCGGAGCCGTTATCAAATGGCATAATATCCACCCAAATCCCCTTAGGGCCAGCGTAGTTTTCTTGAATATCGCTTTCGACGAATTCGGTTTGGCAGTTGCGGATTTTTAAAAATGGGAGCC
>JAGCSL010000031.1 GCA_017964115.1 Candidatus Saccharimonadota bacterium | reverse complement strand
TATTGCTGGTCACAACGATCCACTTTTATGCCCACGCGACGACGGTGATGAAGAAACAGAATTGATGGACACAATCAAAAACATCCTTGATGTCGTATATTTTTGGGTTGGAATATTAGACGTAATTTTCATTGTAGTTGGCGGCATAACGATCCAAACTTCCAATGGCGAATCAGAAAAAATCAAACGCGGCAAAAACACCATTACCTACTCCGTTGTCGGCCTAGTCGTAGTCCTGGCCGCATTTGCCATAACGAACTTTACAATCGACGCTCTCGACGGAAAATCGCCCACAAACAGAGTTGCTTCTTCAGAATCGGAATCAGACCCACCATCATCCGACGATGACCGCAAAAAAGTCAAAAGCGTCGTTACCGTAAAAGAAACAAAACTATACCCAGGACAACAAATCTCTTTAAAGCCAAGAATTATCCCAGATTACGCAAATAATAAACTACTCAGCTATTCATCCAGCGACAATAACGTAGCAACTGCAGATGATAACGGAAAAGTGTTCGCCAAAAAAGCCGGCACAACCGTCATTACTATCAAATCTGCCGACGGACCAGAAGCGCAAACCAAAATTACCGTCATGAATCAAGTTGTAGCTAGCTCAATTCAACTAAGCGAAACAAGGCTATCGCTACAAAAAGGGAAGAAAGCCACCATTACAGCGACGGTAATTCCGCGTAATGCCGTAAATAAAACTCTCAAATGGGAATCGAGTGATCCGAAAATTGCAACAGTAACCCAATCGGGAGTCATCAAAGGCATCAAAGACGGAAAAGCAACCATTACCGTATCGAATTATACTCAAACCGTATTTTCTGATACGGGCGAAACCGCCCTTTCAGCAGAAACTGGCGGCAAAACAGTCAAAGCAAAAATAAAGGTTACCGTTAGCACGGCGCCATATCCAACTACCGGCTCGATGGAAAATACTAAATACCATGGCGGCCACAAGTTCCGCAGAGAAACTATGGCAATCATTGAGGACCATAGAAAAGATTTCTACTACTACAACTATTCTACAAAGATTAAAAAACGTGGCGGCTATACCAAATATGTAAAGGATTTGGGCGGTATCTTTAGTGCACTTGCAGACCAAAGAAAAATCAAAGTCCGTACCGCTGCAGATTTTCAGGCCGCCGCCGAATACGTGTGGGGACTCTGGACAATTTGGGGGCCAGACTATGGCGCCAGTTATCATAGGGCTTGGGGATATGGTGCACCGGACGGATTCTATGAGGGTCTCCCAAACCGCGAATCTATGAAAACATATAACAACCTCAGTATCAACGAAAAGCTTAAACCGTCTGCCAATATTCGTACTAATTGTAATGCGTCCATTAACACGTTCATTCATTCCACAGATAAGAGGATTGGCGCCGGCGCTGCGCAGCATCAATACATGGCAGAACATTCACTTGTAGGCAAAATCCGCTACGTAGACGAACTTAAAGTTGGCGATATCGTACATTTCTTTGTCGCGGATGGAGGCTGGCATCATGTCGCATTTGTTGGCGAGGTTTACAAAGATTATGTCGTATTTTACGATGGCGGGGGACGTTGGATTGGATCCATGAACTTCAAGAAAAGAGTCAAACGCGCTCATACGAAAAAACTGTCTGATACTTATAGTTTTGAGCACAGTTGGTTCGCTGTACGTATGTGGGATATCGACCAAAGCGTAACCCTAAAAGGTCTAAACTAGGAGCAATATGGAGCCAGAAGTACCAATGCAAGAAGCACCAAAGAAGAAACCAAAGACCAAGCTGGTATTGATTATTTGTAGCGCATTATTGTTATTGGTAGCAGTAATTATTACTGCACTAATACTTTTGCCAAAAAATAATGTCGCCTCGCCAGATCAGCCCCAAGAGGCCGTCGAGCCACTTCCGCTCACACAATTAGCCAAAATTTACGCCGCCATCGACGAAACAATGACACCCGATACCATTCACAAAACTGCCACGCAAATCGATGCCAACATTACCATAAATAACAATGAGGATAGCGAAACAATCCTAATCAAAGGCAAGCCAGAGTACATAATGTATGACATCGAAGAAGGTCACGCAGCTAATATTAAATTAGCTTATACGCACGAAGATAACACCTTTGGCGTACAGAAGACCGAGGATGATAGCAAATATGAAAGTTTTGATGGTAGCGAAATCAAAACATACAATACTAAAGACGAAGCGATTCAGGCCTACCTTACGGCAATAAAAAACACCTCAAAATAGCGTAAAATCAGACGCGCCTGAACTTGTCACAATAAGACGAAAATGCTAAAATTAGACTAATTACGCGAGGAAAAAAGTGGAGGTGATTTTTTTACGAGCGTAAGAGGCAATCGACTCGAAACATCGACATGAAAAAGAAAGTAGAACAGGTTTGGAATAAGAAACTGACACGCATGGTCTTATTAATCGTGCTCGATATTTTGTCGGTCTTTGTGGCGGAATTCCTTACATTATGGTTCCGCTTTGATATGAGCCATATCCAGAAGGATTTCTTATCAACCTTTAGCGAATACTACTTAATCGATGCGGCAATTGTCGTAGTCGTCTTTATGATTTATGGCCTCTATACCTCCGTCTGGAAGTATGCCTCTATCCCAGAGCTTATCTCTGATTTCCTGGCTGTCGTGACCGCAGATGTTATCATCTTCACCTATAAGCATGCCATGTTACTGCCAAGCCCACGCAGCTTTTGGTTTGTTTTCCCGGTCATCTTATTAATCCTGACCTGCGCAATTCGCTTTTCCTACCGAATTTTGCGCGAATTAGCGTATAACTGGGGCTACAATAGCCGCCAGAACGTCATTATGGTCATCGGGGCCGGCGATGCAACTAAGATGTTGATCGACGAAATGGCGCGCAGCGACCGCTACGCGGATAGTCGCATCGCCTGCATCATCGATGACGATAAAGAAAAAATCGGAAACCGCATCCGCAATATTCCAATTGTCGGTAGTCGCAAGACCATCAAAGAGATG
>JAGCSL010000008.1 GCA_017964115.1 Candidatus Saccharimonadota bacterium | reverse complement strand
TTGCCATAATGGCAGCGAGGCGGAGCGCGGAATATTTAGGGTTTTGATCTTGATGATAGGCTGGTTCGTGGGCTTCGTCGATGATGACAAGACCTAGATCGCGAACAGGTGCGAAGAGAGCGGAGCGTGGGCCAATAACAACTTGTGGCTCAGTGGCCTGGAGGGCTTTTTGCCAGAGATGATGGCGAACAGCCTCGGTTTGGGCGGAGTGTAGGAGTATGACGTTACTGAAATGGGCCTGAAAGTTGCGAACCAGTTGAGAAGTGAGGGCGATTTCTGGCACGAGTAAGATAACCGATTGCCGTTTTGCGAGAGTTTGTTTTGTAAGCTCGATATAGACGTTAGTTTTGCCGCTACCGGTAATACCGTGAAGCAAAATCGTATTGGCAGTATTAGTATTTATTTCTTTGATGGCGCGTTTTTGAGCGGCATTGAGCGGATTGGTGGGGGCTTTCTGAACGTTATTTTGTGTTGACTCTTTAGGGGTGCGGCGCTTTTTTGTGATGCCTCTCGGTAGAATGGCTTGGACAACGGAGGAGAGGGGACAGCGATAATAGTCACTAATCCAGAAGAGAGCTTTGACGAGATGTTTCGGTAAGGGTTCAGGATAAAGGGTGCGAACGATTTCTTTGGTTTCGAACTCTGGTTGTGAGGTTTTAGCGGACACTATGCCGGTGGTGGTATTTTTACCTAGAGGAATTTCGGCAATTTGACCAATCTGAAGCGGCTCCGTAGAAGCATAGGTTAAGGTGTTATCCGTGGAGTGGAAAGTCTTGGCGGGCGCAATCAGATAGTAGTTCATAAAATGATTTTAACATGATAGAAAAAATGCGTCTGGTGATGTTGTAGAATTTACAAAAACTAAGTAAAATTAGTTTTAGTAAGGAGGTTAATGTTAGACGTTTTCGTTACAAGTCGGGTGCGGCGTAAGATTATTGTCGTTTTTGCGAAGTATCCAGATTTTAAAACACACGTGCGTGGCTTGTCGAAGCTGATTAAGGAAGATCCAGGTAACATTCAGCGCGAATTACGTCGTTTAACCAAAGGTGGATTTTTGGTAATGTCGAAGAAAGGCAATACCAGTATTTACCAGACTAATAAACAGTTCCCAATTTTGAAAGAGTTGCAAAGTATTGTAATTAAAGATCAGCAACAGACTGACGCAAAGAAGGCTCCTAGCAAGATTATAGGATGACGGATTTATTTAAACAGCTACTACGGCAACGTGGGCTGGATGACAGTTTTTTGCATCCTGATTACGAAAAGCTTTTTGCTCCGAGTAAGATAAAGGGGGTGAAAAAGGCGGTTGAGAGAATTCGTGTAGCGCGTGATGCCGGTGAGAAGATTATTATTTACGGGGATTACGATGCAGATGGCGTAACATCGAGCACTCTTTTGAGCGATGCTTTGAAATATTACGGCTGTAAGAAGGTTAGTATTATCTTGCCGAATCGTTTTATAGATGGATACGGCTTGAATATGCCAGCCGTAGAGGGGGTAGTAGCAAAGGGAGCAAAGCTAGTAATTACAGTAGACTGTGGTTCAGGTTCGGAAGAAGTGATAGCGGAATTGAAGAAGAGAGGTATTGATACGATCGTGACAGATCATCACGAAATACCTTCAGTACCAAAGAGCGCCGTGGCGGTAATCAATCCGAAGCAAGGTGATAAGATAGGGCAGAAGATGGCGGGTGTTGGAGTGGCTTTTACCCTGGCGCGAGCTTTAAATATGGATGCGAATGGAGGTAAATGTGATGGTCAAGAAAAATGGTTGCTGGATTTAGTGGTGATTGGGACAATTTGCGATTCAATGGAGTTGCGTGACGAGAATCGTATCTTAAGCTATTACGGCATGAAAGTCTTAGAGAGAACGCGACGTCCAGGCCTAAAGGAATTGGCACGAGTGGCAAGTGTGGATTTACAGAAGGTAAATACGCATGCAGTGGGCTTTCAATTGGGGCCGCGTATTAATGCGGCTGGGCGAATGAAGAGTGCGGATTTGGCATTAGAGCTAATGATGTCGACCAGTAGGACGAAGGCTTTTTCTTTGGCGGGCGAACTTGATAATCTGAATAGCGAACGGCGCAAGGCTCAAGAGAAAGCGGTTGATGAAATAGAGGTGGATGAAAAAGACGCAGTAATTGTGGCTTGCGGTAAATGGCACGAGGGGATTTTGGGAATTATTGCCGGACGCTTGGTAGAGATATATAAAAAACCGGCTTTTGCAGTGACGGAATTAGAAGATGGGCGATTGAAAGGATCGGGGCGCAGTTTTGGTGAGTTTTCTTTGGCGGAAGCAATTCAGCAATGTGGAAGCGGCCTACTGTTAGGCGGTGGCGGCCACGCTGGGGCGTGCGGAATTACCTTAGAGAAAGATAAACTGGAGGCTTTTCGTAAAGCGATTAATAAGTATTATAAGAGTTTGAAGTTGAGCAATCAGGAGCGATTCTTGAGAAGTGAGAGTGATTTGAAACTGAAAGACCTATCTGGTATCACCGAGGAGTTATATAACGAGATTTGCATGCTAGAACCGTTTGGCGATGGGAATACGGAGCCAATTTTCGAAATTGATGGGCTAGTTTGCGGTAAACGAATATTGAAAGATAAACATTTGGCTTTAATTTTGCGAGATATAAACGGCAGAGAGATAAAAACCATGGCTTTTTATGCGCCGGATGAATGGAAGGAGATTGAAAATGGCGAAAGGTTACGCGCTCAATTCACTTTGACGAAGAATGAGTGGCGCGGAAAAGTCTCGATGGAGGGAAGCATATTATCTCTTGAAAGATTGGGATAGATATGCTAAAATTAGCGACAGTATGGCAATCAAAGTAACTAGAAAAGACCAGAGTGAAGCCAATGAGAACATCATTCGTCGCTTCAACCGTAAGGTCCTACAGAGTGGCGTCATGGCGACTGCAAAGGAAAGCATGCGCTTCTCGAAGCCGATTTCCAAGCGTGAGCGTCGTTTGAAGGCAATCTTGCGCGATAAGCGCAAAGCCGAAAAAGCCGAACGCATGAAATTAGGTCTTAAATAGGAAATACCCCCTTAAGACGGGGTATTTTTTACGAAATAAAAAAGAGGAGCAAAAGATATGGTAATACTATTCGGAGCAGCGGGGAGCGGTAAAAGCCTACAGGGACAAACTTTGGCGGATAGATATGGTTGGCGCTGGATGTCGGTCGGCCAATTATTGCGCGAATGTAAAGACCCAGAGCTAGATGCAATCATGAAGAAGGGCGAATTGGTACCTGACGATTTTGTCGTAAAAATGATGCATGGCGAAATGATGAAAGAAGTAGAAGCTGGTCGTTTTGTGATTCTTGATGGCTATCCGCGTGATCAATGGCAGGCGGATTGGATTGTCGAAAATGGCGATGAGAAATATTTGGATGGAGCTATTATATTGGACGTCGACCATGACGAATTGTGGCGTCGACTTACTGAACGAGGTCGTGCAGACGACACGCGCGAGGCAATTGAGAAGCGCTGGAGCATTTTTGAGCAAACCATTTATTCAATGACAGAGACTTTAGAGAAGCACGGAGTTAAGGTGGTACATATCGACGGCGTGGGCACGGTAGAAGAAATTACTGAACGAATCGAAAATGTTTTGCGCGAATGGAATATAATTGATGTTCAAGAAGCGGAGACAAAATAAGTGGATCAGAAAAAAATTGATGCAATGCGTGCGGGTGGCAAAATTATGGCAAAGATTTTTGCCGAGCTACGCGAATATACGCAGGCGGGAAAGACTGGAAAAGAAATTGATGCATGGGTGGCGAAAAAAATTAAGGACTATGGTTGCGGAATTGCATACTATGAGCCAGAAGTTGATTTTCCTGGATCAATTTGTATTTCAGTGAATGATGAATTGATTCATGGCATTCCAAAAGACATCGAATTGGAAGACGGCGATAAAGTTAGTTACGATTTAGTGATTAAATATCACGGCTATTATGTCGATTCGGCCTTTACGATGATAGTGGGCGGAAAACCGAGTGCGGCACAGAAACATCTACTTAGCTTTACGGAATCTGCACTATATGAAGGGATTGAGCAGGTGAAACCGGGCGCAAAGCTAGGTGACATCGGTTTTGCTGTTGAGAAACAACTTGAAAAAGGTAAATTGGGCGTAATTAAGAATTATGTTGGCCATGGTATCGGTAAAAGTATGCATATGCCACCAGAGGTTCCGAATTACGGAAAGCGTGGGCATGGCTACGAATTGCAAGTTGGCGATACGATTTGTATTGAGCCAATGTCGAGTTTAGGTAAGCCTGACAATGTTGTTGTTGAGGGAGACGATGGGTGGACAGTTTGCCTAAAAGATGGCTCATTGGGCTGCCATTTTGAGCACACGGTTCTGGTAACTGAAGACGGTTATGAAATCTTAACCCAGTTATAAGAGATATGCTACAATAAGCTTATGGAAGAAAAAGCTCGCTTTGCAGTAGGGTTAGATATTGGTACCAGTACGACCCGGGCCGTCATGGGGAAGATTGAACGTGATGGCAAAATAACAGTTGTAGGATATGGTGAAGTCCCGTCCGAGGGCTTACGCCGAGGGATTGTAAAGGAGCTAATGTCTCCACCGAGAGTGGTGGATACTTGTTTGCGCGCTGTTGAGGATATGAGTGGCCTTGAGGCTAATGATGCGACGGTAAATATCAATGGTTCACATATTGGTAGCGCAAAAGTTGATGGTATGATTGCGGTCGGAGTGACAGACCACGAAATAAACGACGAGGATATTAGTCGAATTGCCGATGCGGCAATTGCGGGTAAGATTCCAGCTAATCGCGAGATTCTTTCTTTAGTTCCATATGAGTATATTCTCGATGGCCAAGGTGGCATTAAGGAGCCATTCGGAATGCATGGCGCACGTTTAGAGCTTCGTGCGAACGTGATTTCGGCCTTGGCGCCAGATTGCGATAATGTGCGTAAAGCTTGTGAAGCAGGTAATCTTCGCGCACGAGCTCTGGAGCCATCGGCGATTGCAGCAGCGCGGGCGATTGTGACGAATGCGCAGAAGGAAAATGGTGTTGGTCTAGTTGATATGGGTAGCGCCACAACGAGTATCGCAATCTACGACGAGGGCGAGCTGCAATTCACGGGAGTGGTACCGATTGGTAGTAATGATATTACGAATGATTTAGCAACAGTTTTGAAGACTGTGCCAGAGATTGCAGAAGAGATTAAGCTACGCTTTGCTTCTGCGAAGTTTGGCGGTAGCGATAAGGATATCGTGATTAAGCGCGGACGTGATGAATATCGTTTTGAGCGCAAAGAGGTAGACGAAGTTGTAGAAGCGCGTCTAGAAGAAATCTTCGAGGGAGTACGTAAGCTATTAAAACATGCTGGATACGACAAGCGTTTGCCGGAAGGTTTAATCTTGGTAGGTGGCGGTTCGAAATTGCGCGATATTGAGGTGTATGCGCGCGAGCAAGTTGAGCTTGCAGTGCGTCTGGCTAAACCAGAAGGAATCTTGGGCGTAAGCGAGGATATTATGAAGCCGGAGTTTGCGACGGCGATTGGCTTAATGTATGCCGATGCGGAATATCAGGAAAACGATAACAGAGGCTTCCGCGAAAGTCTAAATACAGATAAGAAGCAGAAAAAGCCAAAAGGCGATGGCTTCTTCTCGAGACTCTTAAAGAAGTTTAAATAGAGAATAGAGAAGTCTAGCAAAAAATTTATTCAGATGTTACTATAAGATAAGAATTGAAGAAAAGTGAGGAGTTAATACATGCCTGAAGTCAAGCCAAGTGAGGTGGAAAGTACAGCTAGTATTAAAGTTATCGGCGTTGGCGGCGCGGGCGGTTCTGCTGTTAACCGTATGCGTGACGCTGGTTTAAGTGGCGTCGAGTTTATTGCGATGAATACGGATGCGCAGGCTTTACATAATTCAAAAGCCGATGTGAAGGTTCATCTCGGTCATGAAACAACGAACGGTCTTGGTGCGGGCGCAGATCCAACGATTGGTGAACGCGCTGCAGAAGAGAGCCGCGAAGAGATTAAGAACGCCTTGACTGGTGCTGATATGGCATTTATTACCTTCGGTGCTGGTGGCGGTACTGGTTCTGGTGCGGGCTATATTGTAGCCGAAGAAGCGCGCAAGCAAGATATTCTCGCTGTGGGCGTTGTGACGAAGCCGTTCTCTTTCGAGGGCGCAAAGCGTAAAGCAAATGCCGATTGGGCGATTGAACGCTTGGCGCGCAATGTTGATGCTTTGATTACGATTCCAAACGATCGCCTTCTTCAGACAATCGATCAAAGGACTCCAATTCTTGAAACCTTTAAGATTGCCGACGAAGTGCTTCGCCAAGGTGTTCAGGGCATTTCTGAGCTTATTACCGAACATAGCTTAATTAACCTAGACTTTGCTGACGTTAAGGCTATTATGAAGGATGCTGGCTCAGCTTTGATGGGTATCGGCCGTGCTTCTGGCGAAAACCGTGCAAGCATTGCTGCTCAACAAGCTATCGAGTCGCCACTTATCGAGGTATCTATCGATGGCGCTCGCGGTGTTCTATTCTCGATCGCCGGTGGTTACGATGTAACGATGGATGAAATGCGTGAAGCCGCAGAACTTATCACCGCAAGTGTTAGCCCAGATGCAAACATCATTTGGGGTGCTTCGGTACGTCCAGAGCTTGAAGATGAAATTATTGTCACGGTGGTGGCGACCGGTTTCGATTCCGAGTATTACCGCGACGATCCACGTGCTCAGGAATATGGGCATAGTTCAATTGAAACAACAGATACGAAGAGTGAAGATTTGACTGAGCCTAGCCAAGTGATGGCTGATCCGGTTAAAGAGTCTGAAGAGAAGGAAAAACTCGAATCAGAAAGCCAGAGTGCAGATTTTGCCGAGGCGACAACCGTGAATATGTGGGACAATATTCGCACCGACAATGGCGGTAGCGATGACGATAGCGATATTCCAGCTATCTTGAGGCGCCGCAAGAAAAACAAAGATTAGGAGGACTTTCATGAGCCATTTAAAGATTGGCGAAAGTAAAGTCATTGAGAGCCGTGAGTCTCAGGATGGGACAATGATTCGTCGCAGACGGGTTTCTCTGGACGGGAAGCATCGTTTTACGACCTATGAACGGATCGAGCGCCCTGGATTGATGGTGCGCAAGCGTAGTGGTTCGCGCGAAGCGTTTGACCGCGATAAGCTGGCTAAGGCGATTCGAAATAGTGTTGGAAAGTATTTCAATAGTGATCTCGATGTACAGAATATTGTGGATAGCGTCGAGGAGCTAATATATGAGAAGGGGAAAGACGAAATTCCTTCGAGCGTGATTGGTGAGACTATTTTGGACGTTCTGTCTGAACGGAACGAGATGGCATATGTACGTTTTGCAAGTGTGTTTAAAGAGTTTAAGTCTTTAGACGATCTAGAGCGCAGCATTGCGGAGCAGCGTGAACGGATGGCGAAACGTAAAGAAAAGGAGAAATAGATTAATGAGGGTGGTAATGGTTTGGCGCGACGAGTCTGACTATGGCCGGATGGTCACAGAATGGCTACATGACTGTGAGCGCCGCATAGGGGTGGCGCCAGAAAGCGTGTCGCCAGACGAACCGGAAGGCGAAAGTCTTTGTAAGTCATATGATATCGTGGAATATCCGAGCATGGTAGCGTTGGATGATGAAGGAAAAATACTTCAAATGTGGCGCGGTCGTGATTTGCCACGCATCGATGATGTAGCCTATTATTTAATGGAGCACTAAAAAATATCCTGCCTTCGAGCAGGATATTTTTTGTTTTTGAATAAATATGCTATAATGCAAGCATAAAGCGTTTGAGCAGCAATCAACTGTGAGCTGGTGGAAGAAAGACGTAGCTAGTGCGAGAAGTTAAGTCAATTAGAACCACCCGTGAATCTGCGTGAAAGATTAATCGAGTGCCAGGTATTCTGGAAATTGGATGGTACCGCTCTGAGGAGTTCCAATGAAAGTTGGAATTTTTTTATTCGAAAGAAAGGAGCGTGTGGGCATGAAGTATAAATATGGTGAACGACGCCGGGCGAGTGAATACGAAAAAGCCTTAGTCGAATTTTGGAAGAAAAATAAAACTTTTGAAGAATCCGTAGAGCAGCGCCCGATTGATAATTCTTATGTATTTTATGATGGTCCGCCATTTATTACGGGTAATCCGCATCATGGGACCTTATTGTCTTCAATCGTGAAAGATGCGGTACCGCGTTTTTGGACGATGAATGGAAAACGTGTGGAACGTCGTTGGGGTTGGGATTGCCATGGTCTTCCGGCAGAGAATTTTGTCGAGAAACAACTCGGTATTACTGATAGGCGTGAGATTGGTACGAAGTGGCCACTCGAGACCTATATTACAAAGGCCCGTGAGTCGATGGTGGCGAATTCGGAAACTTGGGAATCAACAATTGACCGAATTGGCCGCTGGGTAGATTTTAAAGGTGCCTATCGCACGATGAATAAAGACTTCATGGAATCGGTTTGGTGGGCATTTAAAACTCTTTACGAAAAGGGGAAGATTTACGAAGGCGAAAAGGTTTTGATGTATGATACGAAGTTTGCCACGCCAGTCTCAAAGGCTGAAGTTACGATGGACAACGACGCATATCAGACGGTAACCGATCCGAGTGCCTTCGTGAAGTTTAAGTTAGCTGATAGGGATGAATATGTGTTAGCTTGGACGACTACGCCATGGACTTTGCCGGCTAACATGGCTCTAGCTGTGTCTAAGGATCTCAAATATGGCCTATATGAAGTCGAAGGCGCAAAGATGATTGTGGCTACGAAATTGGCAGAAAAATTGTTTGGCGAGCACGTGAAGGCCTCAAAGAACTATTCCGGTGTCGAGCTGGATGGCTTAAAATATGAGCCGCTCTTCGAGATGAACGACGAGATCGGGAAAGACAAAAATGCGCATAAGATTCATATTGCGGATTTCGTGAGTGCCGAAGATGGTACGGGTATCGTTCACATTGCGCCAGCTTATGGTGAGGACGACTACGCTTTAGGTAAGCGCGACAAGGTGCCGGTACGTCATACGATTGATGATAATGGCTATTATTATCCAGAGTGGGCTGAGAAGTTGCACGAGATTGGCGTACGCGATACTGATGAAAATGGTATTGAGGTATGGGCAGGCAATAAGTATATTGCTAAATGCCTAGAAGAAAAGGGTATCATCTGGAAGATTGAATATATTAAGCACGAATATCCATTTAATCCACGCAGCAAACAGCGTATTATGTATCGCGCATTTCCAAGCTGGTTCTTTGACGTTGAGGGCAGCAAGGAGTTGATGCTCGAGAAGAATGAAGATATTAACTGGTTCCCGGCGCATCTGAAACATGGTCGTTTTGCGAAAAACATCGAGCAGGCACCAGATTGGAACTTGAGCCGTGACCGTTTCTGGGCAACTGCTATGCCGGTCTGGAAGGGCGATAAGGGCTCAATTAAGGTAGTTGGTTCCTATGATGAGCTATATGAGCTATCTGGTGTGCGCCTAGAGGATTATCACCGCCCGTGGGTAGATGAGATTGAATTCGATATCGATGGTGAGCACTTTAAGCGTATCGATAAGGTGTTGGACTGTTGGTTTGAATCTGGTTCGATGCCATTTGCGCAGATGCATTATCCGTTTGA
>JAGCSL010000030.1 GCA_017964115.1 Candidatus Saccharimonadota bacterium | reverse complement strand
CTTTGTTACGGACGAATCGAAGGCTAAGCCAAAAGAGGGTATCTTCTTTATCGAACAAAAAACCATGACTAAGACTGCCGAAGCCGAATTTACTGCTACCGGCGAAGTCGATAAAGGCACCAAAGCGACCGGCTCAATTACCGTGAGGGCTACATCGCCAGTTTTGGTTGGCCTAGACCAGAAGAAGACTATTAGCATTCCTGCCGGCACAAGCTTTACTTATGATGGTAAGAGCTATGTTAGCTCAACCGCTGCAACTATCGAAATTACTAGCAAGAATTTTAACGGAATCTCGGACTGCTCCATTGTCTCCGGCATGCTTCGATGTGATCTTTCAACAAACGCCGAGGCTACGATAAACGTAGTCGCAAGCGCAAATGGAGATAAGTTTAACATCAGCGAGACCAGCTCTGGTTGGACTAGTAGCATTAGTGGTATTGCGGTCGCCTCTAGCTCCGCTATGACCGGCGGCACTAGCAAGAAAGTCAAGGTCGTATCCCAGAAAGATGTCGAAACCGCCGAAGCGGGCCTTGAAAGCGAAGGCGAGTCCGAAGCGCGCGAAGAACTAACGCGTCAATTTAGCAACAAATATCTCCTCATCGAAAAAAGCTTCTCGGCTTCGAGTGGTAAACTCAGCTCCTCTCCGGCTATTAATGAAGAAGTCAAAGACGGTGTGAAGCCAAAAGTTATTAAAGAAATAAAATACACCATCTATGCTGTCGCACGCGAAGATTTAAATGACTTCATTAAAGCCAAAGTAAGCGTCGGGGATGACACTCAGACTCTTTACTCGACCGGTATCGCAGCTGAGCAGTCCGATGATGATAAGGGTCGCATCGAATCCTTCAAGAAAGATAAAGATAATATCACGGGCATTCTTAAGACCGTCGTCAAGACCGGTCCAGAAGTTAACGAGCAGATGTTAGCTGATAAAGCGCTCGGTAAAAAGATTGGTGAAGTACAATCGCTTGTTAAATCTATCAAAGGCGTAAGCGAAGTTAAGGTCGAAAAATCATACTTCTGGGTAACGTCCGTTCCGAGCGACCCAAATAAAGTAAGTTACGATATTTCTGTAGAATAATAGGATGCGGATTCTAGCTCTCGATATTGGTACTAAACGCATTGGCGTAGCATTTGCGGACACGAAAGTCCGCATTGCTATTCCGCGCGGTATGGTTCCAGTGGACGGTAATGAGTTGCCGACAATCGCAAAATGGTATCGACTCGAAAAAGCCGATTTAATTGTCTCTGGCTTACCGCGCAATAGCCAGGGTACCGAAACGCAGCAAACTCAGATTGTGCGCGATTTTGTCGACAACATGAAGACGTATTTTTCCGAGCAAGAACAAACACCATTGGTTGTCCGTTTTCAAGACGAATCACTCACCTCTGTAGCAGCCGAAACACTTTTCGGCAACGACGTGAGCCGTGCTGATCGTGCGGCCGGAAAGGTTGACGCCGAAGCGGCAGCCATTATTTTGCAAGACTTTTTAGAGAGCACAAACTTTGACCAATTAGAAAAGGAGATTCATGGAGCGTAAAAATATCATCAATAAGAAATCACACAAAGGCCTCAAAATCTTCGGTTTTATTGTGCTTTTTATTCTAGTGCTCGCGATTGCGGCAGCCGTTGCGGCAGTATTATGGTACAAGGATTCGATTAAGGCTATAGAGGCAGAAAAATGTATGGGCGATAATTGCCCAACGATTAGTTTCGTCGTGAAGGATGGCGACGCCACGGCAAGTATCGCTGAGCGTCTGGAGGAGCAGGGCATTATTAAATCCGCGCTCGCATTTCGTATTTATATTATGCTCGAAGCTAAAGATTCGACCATTAAAGCTGGTACCTATGACTTTTCTAAAGACATGAGCGTCGAAGAGATTATTAAATCTTTCAACGAAGGCGCACTTGCAAAAACTTTTCGGATTACTTTCTTACCGGGTGCCACAATTAGGGCGGCGCGCACTCGCTTGATTGAGGCTGGATACAAAGAGGCAGATGTCGATGCCGCATTGAAGAAAAACTACGACCATCCGCTTCTTAAGAGCAAACCAGCTAGCGCTTCGCTCGAAGGCTATATTTATGCGGATACCTACGAATTTTATACGACTGCCACTGTCGAAGAAATCCTTGAGCGCACTTTTGATGAAATGTACAAGGTCGTCAAAGACAATGATCTAGTAGCAAAATACAAAGCCAAAGGACTAAGCTTCCATCAAGGCGTTATCTTGGCCTCTATCGTGCAGAGTGAGGCTGGCATTATGAGCGCCAGTGATCAGCAGAAAGTTGCACAAGTCTTTTATGCGCGCCTCAATAAGAAAAGCGTGCTTGGTTCAGACGCAATCATTGCTTATCGTGCCGACCAACTCAATCCAAATCGCGATAAGACGGATTTGAGCTATTTAAACACAATCGGCTGTCCTTGGAATTCCCGTATATGCGCCGGCTTACCGCCAACACCAATCTCTAATCCAGGCAAGCCAGCCCTCTTAGCCGTCGCTAACCCAAGCAAAACAAATTACTATTACTTTATTTCTGGTTACGATAAAAACGGTAAGCTTAAGATGTATTTTGCGCGCACCGAAGCGGAACATCAAGCGAACATCGATCAGCACTGCGGCGACCTCTGCCAAAAACTTTAGCTGTTTATGATATAATAGAAGAGGCTTCTCTGGAGCGCATAGCGTTTATTTGGAGCTACACTGCCGGTGGGCAGCAGTGATATTTGATTATGAAAAGATTCCAACTTTTAATCTCACAGTTATTCCCATATATTGCGGTTTTTGCCGTGATTTTTGCCGTCATGTTCTTTGGCTCACGCACTACGGACGAAACGGTTCATACGCCGATTGCCGCCGCTTATGGTAGCGCCGATTTTAAGATTACCTAGGACCAGGTCTCCGAAACATATACAGTTGCAAACATTGCCAGTACGGTTTCATTACCGTCGACTTCGACTATTTCTGAAAACTACGTCACCGTAAATACGCTCTACGAAACTACCGGTACTACTGATACCTCTAGCACTCAGATTATAGACAAGCCAAGTATTATTGACACTTCCAGCTATACGCGTGGCGTTATTAAACATATCGTCGAAAAGGGCGAAACTATCAATTCGATTATTGCGAAATATGGTCTCAAAAATGTCACCGTCAAACAGGTACGTTGGAGTAATGGTCTAAAAACGGCCAAGATCAAGACGGGTGCCACG
>JAGCSL010000029.1 GCA_017964115.1 Candidatus Saccharimonadota bacterium | reverse complement strand
TACTATGACCTATTGATTAATAAGGTTGGTACTACTGGCTCGGAGCGCGACCTCATTGAATATGCCTATCGCGATAAAAAGGTAATTATCGTTAGCCCAACTAGCTTTATGGCCTATTTGCAAACCATTCTCCAAGGCCTACGTAGTCTCGAGATCGAGAAAGATACTGCCGAAATTCAAGCTCGTGTCGCCAAACTTGGACAACATATTACCGCTTTCGATACCTATATGGGCAAACTCGGCTCCTCGCTCGGCACCACTGTAAATCATTACAATACCGCCTATAAATCTCTCTCCCAAATCGACAAGGATGTCGTGAAGATCACGGCTAGCGAAACGACTATAGAGCCAACAGTAGTCGACCGCCCGCTACTGGAGGATTAAACGGGCAAAAAACAAATTAACAATCCCCCTCTTCCTTTACTTAAACTAAAAGAATCTAATAGAAGTGAAGGGGAAAATTCGGCTTACGACCGGTCCAACCACGCGGCAAAACGGCACTGTGCCGAGGCCATTGCGTGAATCGTAAGAATTAGAACCTTCGCGATTATCGCCAGAGACGAACAACTCGCCCTCTGGCACAATCATATTGACCGAACCAGCAATTTCGGTTTTTGGGCCATCCGTATCAGATTTGCGCGTGTCTAAATCGGGGTTAAAACCTTCCGGATGCTCTTCATTGTAAACAGTTAGAACGCTATTCTCGAGTTTTACGCGTTCGCCAGGGAAGGCGATTACGCGCTTAATAATATACTGATCGGTAATACCTTCGAGCGGATCACAATTCATTAGCGCTCCACTACCACCATTTGCGAACACGACAATTTGTCCACGCTCTGGCACATATTCTTGCTCATTGAAGTGCGCAATGCTAACCGGTACACGGTTAACAATGACGCGATCGCCAGATTGCAGAGTATTCTCCATACTGCCGCCAATGACGTTATAGCTGCGAAAAATAAAACTATTCAAGATAAAAGTCCCTAGTGCTACGGCACCGACAAAGGCCAAAAAGCTCAGAATATCTTTGAGTGCAGGGTATTTTTGTCCAAACGTAGGTTTTTGTTCCATACAGATTATTTTAGCATAAGTGGCGAAAATCCGCTGTTCCGTGTTAAAATTAACTAAGTTATGGCAGATTATGTCACATTGAGACGCGGCCGCAATGCTCTTAGCACGGCAACGCACGTAATCCTGAATGTCGGTTTAGCTGTTGCTACTACCGTCCTAACCGTAGTTAGTGCGAACTGGGTTTTTGCCGTCCTGTTGGTATTCTTATCTAAGTGGCGCGTTGTGGCGGTTCGCCCACGTTACTGGTGGCTCAATATTAAGGCTAATCTTGTTGATTTCATTGTCGGCATTAGCATTGTGCTGATGGTATATCTGGCCAACCCAGCTGGTGGTTCGCCGAATTTCTGGCAAATTGTTCTAACCTTAGCTTATATTGTCTGGTTAATCGGAATTAAGCCACGCAGCTCAACTAAGGCTACCGAGGTGCAAGCGCTTTTTGCCGTTTTCTTTGGCGCTTTTATTCTTTCACTTATTACGGCCCAGATTGATCCAGTTGTAGGTGTTATCGTGAGCTTCATTATCGGTTACGGCGCCACTCGCCATGTTTTGATGCAGGGTGACGACCACGACTTCACGATTACTACCTTTATCTTTGGCATGATGATGTCTGAGCTATATTGGATTTGTTATCACTGGACAATCACTTACCAGCTTGGTCGTAGCGTCGAAAACGGTTTTATTACTAGCTTTGCTGTACCGCAATTCCCAATTTTGGCGACCATCATGCTTTTTGTCTTTGCGCGTGGTTACAAGTCTGCGCTTCGCCACGACGGCAAGATTCGTATCGACGACATTTTAGCGCCGGCGATATTTTCAGCTTTAGTTATGGTTCTGATGGTATTTTTCTATTCAGTACCTAATTTCAATATTTAAGGAAAGGAGAATTAATGGAGAGTGGGAATTCGAACGACCTTAATCGCACCGCCGAACCCGTCAAACCAGCACCGGCCGATTGGCGCAATTATCGCTCAGGTTCACATGATTCGCAGAAAAACAATGAAACGCCCGTAATTGGCACACCGCGCAAGCGCGACGGCAACGGTACAGCAATTGGCCTCGCCGTTTTCGGTCTAATTATCGGCATCATAGGGTGTGCGGTCGGCGGATTTGCTCTCTTTAAAACCTTCCAACAGCCAACTGTCATTTCAACCACTAGTGCCGAAGGCTACTATACGGGTAATTCGACCGAATTCGAATCATCCTCCATTGCTTCGATTGCTAGCAAAGTTACTCCAGCCGTTGTGTCTATTGTCAGCGAGGGTTATAGTTCGAGCTATTATGGCCTCGGTGGCTTAACTCAATCTGCCGGTACGGGCATGATTGTTTCGGCTGATGGTTATGTAGTTACGAACAAACATGTTGTTAATGGCTCTCGCAAGATCCGGATTATTACTGATGATGGCACGACCTATGATAACGTCAAACTTCTTGGCACCGATCCGCTCAACGACGTTGCGTATCTCAAAATTTCTGGCGCAAAGAACCTCCCAACTATCACGCTCGGCGATTCTAAGACTATCGCTGTTGGTCAGCCAGTTCTCGCCATCGGTAATGCTCTTGGCGCCTATCAGAACACTGTTACCCAAGGTATTATCAGCGGTACCGGTCGTTCAGTTGCGGCAAGCGACTCGAGCGGTGGCAATGTTGAATATCTCGCCGATTTGCTCCAGACTGACGCCGCTATTAACCCGGGCAACTCGGGTGGCCCACTCGTTAATGCTGCTGGTGACGTAATTGGTATCAACACGGCAACTTCCACTTCCGCTGAAGGTCTCGGTTTTGCGATTCCGATCTCTGCCGTTAAAGGTATGCTTAAGCGTATTCAAGACGACGGAAAGGCTGAACGTGCCTATATCGGACTTAGCTATATTACTATTACAGCTGAGATTGCTAAAAAATATGATCTCAAGGTTAAACAAGGTGCCTATGTCTATAATGAAGGCTCTACTCGTAGCAGCGCTATCGTAAAGGGTGGCCCAGCCGATAAAGCCGGGATTAAAGATAAAGACATCATCACAAAGGTCGGCAACGTCGAAGTTGGCCGCGCCGGTTCTATCTCGACTCTCGTTGGCGAATATAAAGTTGGCGAAACAATTCAAATTACTTTAATTCGCGACGGTAAAGAGCGTGTCGCCAATGTGACACTCGAAGCTTATAAAGAGTAAACTAAATTAAAGAAGTTTAAAAAATAGACCATCCCCCCTGGGGATGGCCTTTGTTGTTGAAAGGTTCTCAATCTTCGTCGAATGTTACGACCTCATTCAGGAAACTCTCTGTAATTTCGAGGACATTGTTCAGCCCCTCGATTTCCTGAGTAATATTCGCAATCGGGTTATCTCCCGGCGCATCAATCATGGCATTCTGCATCGTCGCGGCCGCATTATGTAACGCTAAGAGTAAATTAACCGCCTCCTCGTATGAGCGCTGATATTCGCGCAATCTCTTCTGCGTAGATTTCAGTCGGCGCGACTTGCGGTTTCGATCTTCCAGGACCTCAATCATCAGAGTAGGCGGAACCCAGATGCGCTCACCATATTCTTTCAGAAGGCTGCGCACGCGATTTCCCATCAACTGGCCGTCTTCTGTGCGAATCAGAATAGGAATATCGTCACGTTCAATCGGAGCTCTTTCGGGAGCTTTAGCTAAGATTGTTAAGCTGGCGTTGCTTGTCTTCATTCATTATCACCCCATTTCTCAACTGTAGATCAATACAACTATTAAATTATATCATAATACGCACATATTTCAAGAAACAACAAAACCAACTTATGCGGGGCGCGTGGTCGGAGAGCTCTCAATAGAGGCACTCTTTAAAAGCTCTTGGCTTTACCTAGAAACTATGATATAATTATCGAGTAACAAAATTTAACGAATCAGCCCGTCTTAAGTTACGGGCGTAGTAAGAAAGGTTAAGATGCCTGTACAAGCAGATATCAAGGAGCTTCTTGCCGCTGGTGCACATTTTGGTCACAAAACCAGCCGCTGGCACCCAAAGATGGCTCCATACATCCACAGCAAGCGCCAAGGCGCTCATATTATCAACCTCGAAAAGACCGTCGAAGCACTCGATGTCGCTCTTCCAGAGATTAGCCGTCGCGTAGCCGGTGGCAAAAAGGTTCTTTTCGTTGGCACCAAAAAGCAAATGAAAGATGCCGTTAAAGAAATCGCTGAATCCGTCGATATGCCATATGTTACGGTTCGCTGGGTTGGCGGTATGCTTACTAACGTTGAAACTATCAACAAGCAAATTCGCAAACTCAAAGATCTCGAACGCCGCATGGCTTCTGGCGAACTTGAAAAACGTTATAATAAGCTCGAAGTTCAACGCTTCCAAGAGGAAATTGATGACCTCAACGAGCGCTATGGTGGTATTAAGAATATGACCGAGCAACCAGTTGCTGTCATTGTCTCCGATACGATTCAAGACAAGAATGCTATTAAGGAAGCTCAGAGCCTCAATATTCCGGTCTTCGCGATTGTTGATACTAACAGCGATCCTACCGGCATTGATTATCCAATTCCAGCTAATGACGATGCTATCAAAGCCGTCAAGCTCATCCTTGAGTATTTCGCAGCCGCCATCAAAGAAGGCAAAGCAAAAGCTACTAAATAATTCACACTAATAGGAGAAAAATATGGCTAATATTAGCATTGAAGACATTAAGAAATTGAAAGAGCTTTCCGGCGTAGGTTTAACTGACGCTAAGCAAGCTCTCGTCGAAGCTAAAGGCGATTTTGACAAAGCTCTCGCCGCGATGCGCAAAAAAGGTCTTACCAAGGCTGAGAAGCGTGGTGACCGCGAAACTCGCGAAGGTGTGATTGCTTCTTATATCCACGGCGATCGCATCGGCGCCATCGTCGAAGTTAACTGTGAAACTTCCTTCGTCGCTAAGACTGACGAATTCAAAGATCTCGCTCATAAACTTGCAATGCAAGTTGCTAGCATGAATCCACAATGGGTTTCTGAGGAAGATATTCCTGCCGCTAAGATGAAAGAAGCTAAGAAAGAAGCTGAGGCGACTCTTTCTGGTAAAGAACCTGCCGACAAGAAAAAGCAAATTGTTGCCGCTAAGGTTTCTAAGGCATTTGCCGATCGCGTTTTGATGAGCCAACCATACATCTTCGATGATAAGAAAACGGTTGCCGACTTGATCAAAGAGACCATCGCTAAGACTGGCGAAAACATCAATGTCAAGCAATTCAAGCGCATTGAGCTTGGCGTTACTGAGTAATCAGTTGAAAAGCTAAAAATACCCCCCTTAGTGGGGTATTTTTAATGCTTGATTTTTTATACTGATTATGCTTAAATCTAAATAAGTAGAGTGATGGAGTTACTCATATTAACAATAGGAGTAACTCAATGAAAATAAACAGTAGAAACAATAGTTTTAAAATAAGGTTAGCGCGCAATACGCTGGTTTTTGCTGCTGGTGTTTTTGGAATAAGTGGCGTTGCAGCCAGCATTATTTCTGGCATAACACATCATAACGCATTTGCCGCCGATCTTAATGTCAACAGAACAAGTCTTAATGATATTGGCGAAAATCAGATTCAAATAGATAAAAACAAGGTAAGACTAAGTAATGCTAATATCGTCCTAACTGGCCCACTTCAGCAGAAGCGTTCAAAGTGCTACACGAAAGAAGAGATAGAAAACGGCACCTATGACGCAGAGCGCAGTGAAGAAGTCTCATACTATATGACTACTAAAAATTATTGCGACACGTTAAATATTGTTTATGACTTTGGCGATAGTTTGGCGACGGGAGAACATGACATTGATGGAACTATTTCGCTAACATGGAGCAATGCCGCGCGTGATGCGGATGGCAAGTCCTACGACTTAAAGATGGATGTAGATAATATAAACTTAGCAAATGGTACGGTCGCCACTCGTCCAATTGCTCTCATGGCAGAAGAAGAACATACTATCCGTTATGCATCTCAGGAAGTAGCGGCCAGTGCTTTGAGCGGCGCTGACTATACTTTGAATAGACGCGACCTCGGTGCGTCCTATGACGTAACTATCCGCGTCGTCGAATCGGGCACAAATACGTCGGTAGCTAATAAAAATACCGTTTACAGAATGATAGACTTAGATCAACCAGACGGATATAGCAGTAGTGGCGGTTTTGGTAGCGCTGGCTCACCGACTAGATATGCAGAAAGTATTACATTGATCAGCGGGGTTGCCGGCGATGTCTTTGTCGATGGCAGCACACTATTGAATATTAGCAATACGTCATTTGGTAACAATACGCGCTTTTCTGCTACTCGAACCACCAATACAAATGAATGGGAAAAAAGTAGCGTAGCATTCTTAGTAAACGCAGGAAACTTTAAATATAGTTGGGCTGGTAGCGACTGTGGTACTACATTTGGCTGGATTGAATCGAAAAAAGTCACTACATCAACGTCTGGAGATTATGCCGACAAAGGTACGGTCACCGAAACTGACGAAGAAGTCCTCTGGAAAGAAGATAAAACCATAGTCGCGGTTCCAGATCCAGGCTATTATGTTTCGAAGATTACCGTAGATGGAGTAGAAATTACCTTCACGCCGGATGCGGATGGCAAAGTAACTTATACTTTTCCTGATGTGATTGAAGATCATACTATTGATGTCCAATTTGCGCCAAATCACTATAAGTTAACCGTACGTTACTATGAGGTCGGTACAGAAAACCCCGTTGCTCCTGGAATTGACGAAGATGACCATGTTCCTGGCGATACTTACAAATCATCACCTGTCGACGTTGATGATTATGTACTCGTAGAGAGGCCAGCATCGGAAGACGTAACTTTCGTTGACCATGATATTGAATTAATTTACTATTACGGCAAGATCGGCACAATCGTTGTTGAATATTGTGACATCGAAACTGGCAAATGTGAACTTAGTCCAACAATAACTGATGAGGGGATCGATGGAATAGAATCAGACATTTGTGTCGAAAAGAAATTTGACGGGTATAGTTTTGTTAACCGCGAAGGCGGTGCCTGTATTTACGACAAGAACACTGCCAATATTAAATTCTGGTATAAGAAAGTTGAGAATCCAACAACGTTCGACAAGAACATATCTCAATATGTCATTACAGCGGGAGTGCTTGGAAGTATTATTCTTGGCTCCGTTACATATATAGCAAAGCGTCGTCGCTAGAATAAATCATTAGAAAAGCAATTGGGCCCTCCTTGTTAAACAAGGGGGGCCCTTTGGCGGAGTGGAGGTAGTTTCTATACGAAGGAGCGTGTTGGAGATTACACGTTCCTAAAACCATCGTAGTGACCATCGGCGACGCTGATTAGCGCAGCCAGAGCTTGCGTAGAGATTTCGCAGCGGTCACCTTGATAGAGAACAAATCTTGTTGAGTATTCTCCATCCGGAACTTCCCAAACGCACTGGTCGAAGCCAGCTCGACAACAAACTGCCACGACTTGTCCATCCTGGATATCGAGCCAGATTTGATCTTGGCTATTTACCCATGAACAAGCGCCGCCAGTACGATTGGTTGGGTAATACCCATAGTCGTACATCATCTCGTCGATGTTAGTAGTTGGTCCGTAGGTGTAGCGTGCGACAATTTCGGTCGCGTCATCCGCGGACACGTAGGTGGGCTCATTCTGAGTAGCCTGAGCCTCGTAAAGCACGAATGCAGTTGCGAACAGGACGGTAATCACGAAAACCACCGCCACGAGAGTTTTGGGGGTTTTCGGATCTGCGACGATGCGCAGGTTGCGGTTGATCTTACGATGATTCCTCATAGGAATCTCCTCTCTCTTTAAGGAGCAATAGTAATCAAATTATAGCACACTTTACCAAAAAAGTCAATATGAGCTCATGCTTAGATTGTTCAGAACATAAAAAATATTTCAGGCCGAAACCTGAAATATTTTTGTTTAATTTCGTGAGAAATTAATTAGCAAGTTCTTTGCCGCTCAATTTGGAAGCAAAGTCGGACAAATAGAAACCGACCACGCCACCGAGCAATGGGAATACTACGTAGGTAACAAGCATTGGCATCAAGGCACCCATAAGGGCATCGAAGCCTTCTGCGCTACCTGGAAGCAGACCATACATGAAAGCGGTTGCTGGGTTCATGACGAAGATGCTGTCTTGAACGCCAAGGTAAGAGCTGCTGATAACTACGGCAAAGAGCATTGCCGTAAATACACCAGTTGCAACGGTTGCCGCAAAGGTGAAAACACTGCGCTTGTAGACGAGTGCGCGAGCAAAGAAGAATGCAAGAATGATTGCACCTGCAAACTCGAGCATCGTGACTACCCAGAAGAAGCTGAAGCCTTCTGTGCCAGCCGTGAGTTCGCTCGTGGCGGTCAAAGCCGGAAGCGAAGTAGTGTCGGCAGTAATATTGCCAGAAGCAATGCCGGCGTTATAGAAAGCATTCACAACGAGGAAGCTTAGCCATGCGCCGATGACCTGCGCGATCAAATAAAGTACACCGCGAATTGCAGAAACGCGACGGCTTGCCATCATGCCAACCGTAATAATTGGGTTGAGATGTGCGCCGGAAAGTGCAAATACTGCAAGTGTTACACCAAGGTAACCGAAAATCAAATAGAGCGGGTTAAATAAGCCAAGCGTTAATGCGATGCCAGTGATGATACCGGTACCGATAATTTCGCCGATAATTGCCCCGATGATTTTGGTGTCCTTGAAGATGGTCAAAATATTTTCTGAAGCATCAAATTTGCGTGCAAAGAATTCCTTTACTGGATGCGTTTTCTCAGACATTACTTTGACTTTTCCCTCTGCTACCTTGTCTGCCTTCTTTTCAACCTTATCCACCTTGGTAACTTTGGCTTTTTTGGTAGTTTTGGCTTCAACTGCTTTGACAGTTTTTGGCTTTGAAGTTGCGGCTTTAGACTTCGCGGAAGTCTTTTTGGCGCCAGACTTCTTGGCCGATTTGGCTTTGGTTGTTGCCATTTTACCTCTCCTTAATGTTATATGTGATGATTATATCATATTATTAGATACAACACCTGTTTTGCAAGATTTTTTAGAATAAGCGTTCTGTGTTACAATTAAAAAAGTTCAACAAAAAAGGAGGTATGACGTGGGAATAATGGTAGAAGGAAACGAAGAACAATCCAAATTACAAGAACGCATTTCTGCCGATTTGCGTGCACGCTCGCGTGCTAGCTCCAAAGACGAAGATATTGATGTTGATGATGTTGATCTTGTTGAAGATTCTGAATATCTCAAAGGTACGCAAAAAACCGGTCGTTTCAGTTGGTTTTGGTTTGTGCTAGTCGTACTTGCCGCTATCGCACTTGTCATTATCTTTGTTTTAAAATAGTCAACAGATAAGAGATATGCTAGAATATTAGGTATCATGCCTAGTATTTCGGAATTAAAAGCACAGCTTAAACAGCTGAATGCAGAATATGCCAAAATCAAGGACATGCCGGCTGAAAAGCGGGCTGATTTTGGCAAAGAATTAAATGTCAAAAAACAAAAAATTATTCAGCAAATTGCTGATGCAGAAAACGCCGCGCAGGACGTCGATATTGTCCCGCTCGACATTACCGCATCGCGCGATATCAATGCTGACGCGCCAGAGTTTCTGACTGCCGATTTTGGTAGTCAACACCCGCTCATGACCGAGCTCGATCGCGTAATTGGAATTTATCAAAGCATGGGTTTCGACATTATGGAATCCGTTCAGCTCGACGACGAATATCACATGTTTGATAGTCTCAACTTCGCGAAAGGCCATCCGGCCCGCGATGGCTATGATACTTTCCGCACTAAAGAAGGTTTTATTCCTCCGGCACATACCAGCACTATGCAACATCGCGTTTTGAAAGCTTACAAACATAAACTCGACGAAGGCAAAATTATTGCAGTCGCCGTTCCTGGACGCGTTTATCGTAATGAAGATGTTGACGCTACGCACGAACATACTTTTTATCAATGTGAAGGCGTCTATGTTTCTGAAACTTGTACGCTCGGCAACATGCTTGGCATTCTGCGCGAGTTTTTTGAGAAATACTATGGCCAAAAATTAAACATCAAAACTCAACCAGGCTATTTCCCATTTACTGAACCTAGCCTCGAATTCTTAATCGAAAAACCTGCTGCGCTTGGCGGAAAAGGCAAGGGCGGTGATTGGCTCGAGATGCTTGGTTGCGGCATGATCCATCCAAACGTACTCAAAATGGCCGGCATCGACCCAACTAAATATCAAGGTTTCGCGTGGGGTGGTGGTATCGATCGTCTCGTAATGTTACGCTACGGCCTTGGCGATGTTCGCAATTTCGAATCGGCTAAACTTGATTTCTTGAAGGAGTTTGCATGTTAATTTCACTAAACTGGCTAAAACTTGGTCTCGACAAAATCGATATCTCCGACGATGAGCTTGTTAAATTAATTGGCGCTCGTCTCGTCGAAGTCGAGGAAGTTATCGACCAAACTCATAAGTATGACAAAATCTATGTTGCGCAGGTTAAATTCTGCGAAAAGATTCCAGACACTCATCTCACACTTTGTTTAATTGACGATGGCGGCAAAGCTGAGGATGTCGAGCGCAATAAAGACGGTTACGTCCAAGTTATGTGTGGCGCGCCAAATGTTCATCAAGATATGTTTGTGGCCTGGATCGCGCCTGGCGCTATCGTGCCGGCCTCCGTCCATGATGCGGAGCCGTTCAAGATTAGCATGCGCAAAATGCTTAAGAAATACGATTCTTACGGCATGATTGCCGCGGCTGACGAGCTCGATTTAGGCGACGACCATGAAGGTATTATCGAGTTGAATCCAGAAGGTCTTCAAGCAGGCATGCCATTTGCTAAAGCTTTCGTAGATTTGAACGACAAAATTCTCGATATTGAAAACAAGTCGCTTACGCATCGTCCAGATACTTTTGGCTTGCTTGGTTTCCGCCGTGAAGTTGCCGGCATTCTTGGTCAAAAGTTTACTTCGCCCGATTGGTATCTCAATCCAAACGTAGATTTCAAAAATAGTTCCGACGTGAAACTCGAAATTGAAATCGATGAAAAGCTCTGTCCGCGTTACACAGCTATCGTTTTTGAGCCGACCGGCAAAGAATATTCGCCGTACTTCAGCAACCAGGCTACTTTATTAGCGCGTGCTGGAATGCGTTCAATTGATCCAATTGTAGATGCGACAAATATGAATATGCTACTAAGTGGACAACCGCTACATGCTTTCGACTACGATAAATTTGTAGCCGTTGGCGGTTCTGCTACGCCAAAAATTATTGTCCGTGCCGCCAAAAAAGGCGAAAAACTTACTTTGCTTGATGGCAAAGAAATCGAAATGAACGAGGACGACATTGTTATTACTAGCAACAACGTTCCGGTTGCTTTAGCTGGCGCCATGGGCGGTGCTAATACGGCTATTGACGAGAATACCAAACGTGTAATTCTTGAATCTGCCACTTTTAGCCTCTACAATCTTCGCAAAACTCAAATGGCGCACGGTATTTTCTCCGAAGCCATCACGCGTTTTACGAAAGGTCAGCCAGCAGGGCAAACTTTGCCGGTTGCTTTACGTTTTGCGCGCGAAGTTGCTGATTATCTCAAGCCAGTCGGCTTGTTTGATAGCCAAAAAACAGCTCCAGTTGCCGAGAAAGTTGAATTACCGCTTGCACAGCTCAATTCCTTACTTGGCACTGATTTCGACGCCGCAACTGCGCAAAAGATTTTGCAAAACGTTGAGTTTGACGTTAAAACTCAGGGCGATAAGCTGATTGCGACCGTGCCATTCTGGCGTACGGACATTCATATCCCAGAAGACCTCATTGAAGAAATTGGTCGTCTCTCTGGCTACGATAATATCGCGCCGATTCTACCACTTCATGGTACTGCAGATCCGAATGTGATGTTTACGCTCAAAACCGCCCTGCGTCATCATCTTTCTGCGCGTGGCGCCAATGAGGTGTTGACTTATTCATTTGTGCACGGCGATTTAATGAAGAAAGTTGGTCAGGATACAGATAATTCTTACGAAATTGTTAATTCAATTTCGCCGGATTTACAACATATTCGCCAGAGCATCGTTCCTAGTTTGTTGGATAAATCATATGCCAACTTGCGTGCAGGACATGAAAAATTCGCGCTGTTTGAGATGAACCAAGTTTATCCACGCACAAATGGCGTGGACGAAGACGGCGTACCAAAAAGTACTTACCAGCTTGGTTTCGTAGTCGTTGATCAGGCTCAAAAGTCCGACTTTTATCTCGCCAAAAAGTACGTTCAGTCGATTTTGGATAACTTTGGTGTCGAATATAAAATTAAGCCGTTCCTCGATGCAAAGGACAAGTCTAACACCTATTATGAATCTAAACGCAGTGCGAATATTGAAACCGTAGATGGTACATTGATTGGCCATGTTGGCGAAATTAAACAACGTATTTTGCGCGAATTTAAACTTCCAGTTCCAACTGCAGCTTTTGAAATTGATTTGCAGCTTTTGCTCGAACTTCAAGGCGCCAGCGCCAAGGATTTCAGTTTTAGCCAATATCCATCAGTTGCGCGCGACTTAACAATCAGTGTCCCGCTTGACCGCCGTGCCGGCGAAATTGAAGCGCGTATTCGCGAAACACTTTCGCAACGTCGCTTAGTGAACCGTGTTAAGTGTACTTCGATTTATCAGGCCGAAGGTGCAGACACGAAGAATATTAGCTTCCATCTCGATTTTGCTCGAACGGATAAAACTCTAGAAAAAGCCGAGATTCAAGCTATAATGAAAACATTGGAAAAAATAAAATAACGGGTGGACGGAGGTAACATGATCAAAAACGACGACCTAAGGACATCTCCAAGGCAGCGCCTAATCATTATCGTGATTGCAGTATTTATGCTAGTTTCGACTTTTGCGCTCTATGCCGGTATTGTCTTAAATTACAATCAATCGTCAACGAATAGCAACCTAACTAGCGCCGAGCAGGCTCGCTACGACGAATTAATGGCAGAATATAATAGCCAAGTTGAAGCGCAAACGAAGGAATTGTCTGACAAATATTTTGAGACCTTCAAAGCTTACAAGGGTAAAGTTAAATCCTTCAATGCTGCTAGCGTGAATGACATTAAAACTGAAGATCTCAAGGTCGGCACCGGCAAAAAGATTACCGACAAAGAATTTAAAGACTACTCTGCCTACTATATTGGTTGGTTGAGCGATGAAAAAGTTTTCGACTCTTCGTTCGATGACTATAACAATCCAACCTCGCTCAAGGCGCCACTTTCCGGCCAAACCAGCTTAATTGAGGGTTGGGTGCGTGGCATCGTCGGTATGAAAATTGGTGGCGTGCGTATAGTTTCAATCCCATCTGCACTTGGTTATGGCAGTGAGGGGCAGGGTGACACCATTCCTGCTAATGCGCCGCTCAAATTCATCATTATGGCTATTGAACCACCAGAGGAAATCAAGCCGAGCGATGAATTAACGCAGCTTTATTACAAGTCCATCGGCGTTGATTTGAATAGTACCACTGAAGAAGATACTACTCAGACCGAAGAAGCCGATACTTCCGAAGAGTAAAAAACACCTTAAAACGGGCCATAAAAGCCCGTTTTTTGGTGAATTAAGCATAAGCGTGGTTGACTTTTTTTATAATCTGTGGTATAATGATTGACGTGGCTGATCATAAAGCGGCCAAGCACCTAGAAATCGATCGCAAAATGAAACTCTCTGTTTCTTTTCGATG
>JAGCSL010000028.1 GCA_017964115.1 Candidatus Saccharimonadota bacterium | reverse complement strand
TGAATATACTGCGTTACCAATTAACGATCCAGCATATAATCATGTAGTAACCCAAGGTAGTGCAACCGGTATCATCCATAACGATACTGAAGTTACCTTCACCTATACAAAAAAGACTTTCACCGTCACGATTATTCACGAAATCGAAGATGCTGACGATATCACTGAGACTAAAACTGTCGAGTATGGCGATGCTTGTCCAGCTCAGCCAAAGCAAGATCTTCTTACGGCATATACTTACACTCAAAGTGGCGACACTTGTGGCGATTCGGTAACTAGTAACCTTACCGTTAAATATGCCTATACTCTCAAACGCATAAACTTAATCGTTCGTCATCTTAATTCGTCTGGTGGCGAGATCATTCCTGATCAGCCACACGAATATAAATATGGCGCCTCATATAATAACATCCAACCAGATCCTAGTCTCGAGCAGGCCTATGTCTGTACTACTAATGATCCAACCTCTGGCACGATTGTTGCTGAAACTACAATTACCTTCAACTGCGTTAAGCGTAAATATACAGTTACGGTTCATCATATAAAATCAGACGGCACAAAATATGCCGAAGATACCGTAAAGAGCTACGATTATGGCAGCGACTATACGACTGCGCCAATTGAGGATAATAATTATACCTCTGAATTAACCGAAGGTACTGCCTCAGGCACAGTTAATGGGAATATCGAGGTAACCTATACCTATACGCGGAAGATTGCGACAATCATCGTTCATCACGTTGACGAGAATGGCAATCCATTTGTCGGCGTTGACGACGTAATCTTTACGAAACCGTTCGGTGATAACTATGAAACGGAAGCTTCGACCGACATTCCAGCCAACTATGAATTTGCCAGCCGTACAAATAACCATGCAGGAGTTGTCTCTTCGACACCAATTGAAGTCACCTATCGTTATCAAAAGAAGGATCCGAATCTTAGCACAACGGTTAAGATAAAGAATGGCAACGATACGCTTACGAACGAGTCTTCTACTAGCGAATATGACGTAGTATACAATGCTACCGTTGATGGATTCTATGGTAGCGCTACTATTGAGATAGTAAATAAGCTTCCATATCCTGTCGATCAAGATAACTCTGATTTCGGTGGCGGTATCTATGATCCTGAGACTAATACTATTACCTGGACTGAGACTGTCGATGTTGATACGGTTCCAAAAAATATTACAGTTACTAAGCCAGTCAAGATAGTCTTCAAGAACGTTGATCCAAATGATCGCGCCGTTAATAACCGCGTCAGTGCAACTACTACACTCGATACCGGTAAGGAAAGAACCTCTACCGGCGACGCTACGATAAGCGTTGAATATACGAGCAAAGCCATTGTCCACTACTATCTAAAAGATACTGAAACTTCTATTAAGGACGATAAAGAATATACTGGCCTTGTTGGTGACGAATTTACGGTCAAAGCCGTGACGATTAAAGGTTATAAACTTGTTGATAGCTCCCCAGCTAAGACTTATTACTTTACTACTGAAGTCCAGGAGATTATCTTTGAATACACTAAGATTGAGCCTCCGGCCCCAACTCCGAAACCAGAAAACCCAAACACTGACGATGGTTTCAGCCCACTTGCGTTCATTGGCTTTAGTCTCTTCTCAACTATCGGCATTGGCCTCGTATTGCGCTCTCTCCGCCTCCGCCGTTCCTAACTTCGTCCTAGTGTTGAATCGTGCTATAATTTAAGCAGTTATGGGTGGAGTGTCAAAAAAGAAGAAGTCTAAGAAGGCTTTGTCTAAAATCTTCCACATTAGCACCTGGAAACTGATCCTGGTCCTAATTTTGCTAGTCTTTTTGTCAGCTACATTTTTGCGCTTTGACCACATTAAAATGACCGAATTGCGCGAGGCGGTTTTAACGGCCGACCAAGAGGAGGATAAAGATAAGATTCTTTCTTCTCTCAATGAATTACGAAAGTTTACGCTTAGCCACATTATCTTTAATATTCTCGAAGATAATGGGGAACAGCATATTATTTTTGGCACAGGGCCGTTTTATCTGGAAAATCTCTATATTCATGACGCGAAAGAAGCTATCGCCAAGCAGCAGGCCGAGATCGAGAAAAAGGGCACCACGGATAAGAATCCAAACGGGAATATCTTCAAAAAAGTCGCAAAGATTTGCGACGGTAAGGCACGCACTTATGGTTGGCCTTATTACGACAAGCGCTACCTCAATTGTTACACTACTGAACTAGCTAAATATCCATCTTCTGAATCTCTTACGACTGATCTGGAGGCTATTTTGCCATCAACTGAAGCTTATCGTTATGAATTTGCTTCACCAATTTGGTATCCCTGCGCCTCTGGAATTGTTATATTGATAGCTCTCATCTTGGCTATTTGGACTATCTGTCGCATCATCTTTTGGATTGTCACATCTATCGCGCTTTTTCTCTTAAATCGCTAATGATTATCTAAAAACAGTAAAAATATCCCCTAAACCCCTTGACAGTATTTAACAGGGGCCATAAGATAGAAGTATCAACTAACGGAGGAAAGCTAAAAATGGCTTACAAACACACTAATTCAAAGGGCGTCACTTACTATCTTCACAAGTCTGAAGTAACCCTTCGCGGCGGCAAGCCACAGACCATTTACTTCTTCACTAAGACCGAGAAGAATGACAAGGGTACTCCATGCGACCTCCCAGCAGATCGCGAAGTCAACGAAAACCCACGCAACGGTTTCTTGACTGTTTCTCGCAAAAAATAATTAGCATATAGAGAACAAACAATGCCACGGTCTTAAGACTGTGGCATTTTTGTAGTATTATGTGGAAAACTTTTAGAAAAAAGTGCAAAAAATTACTATACCTGTGCAAAACTATGTGTAAAACTAACGTGTTAGAATAGAGATATGAAGCAACCAACCAAAAAACAGACTGCTTTACTAAAGTTTATTGACCGATTTACCGAGGAGCATGATTATTCACCCTCTTATCGCGAAATAATGCGCGCCATGAATCTTAATTCGGTTTCTGCTGTAGCGGAGCATATTAATAATTGTGTTGCTTCTGGATTCTTGAAAAAAGTTCCCAATGCCGCCCGCTCTCTTAAAGTTATCCCTATTAAGGATTACAAAGAGACTAAGGGCCTTTTCCGTCAAAAAATCGCCGAAATTGACGAAAAACTAAACCCACAACCAGACGAGGAGGGGAATATTCCCGAGTTATCCGAGGATAAGCGTCGTGGCTTAGAAGATGACAAAATGACTCTTAAAGCGGCCGCTAATCTACTCGACTTAGACCTATAACGATGGTATAATATTCGCAATGAGAAAAGAACCCGGTTTTGCTTATCGCATCTTCTTGATTCTGGGCGACGCGCTCGCGATCGTCTTTTCTTTTGGTTTCTCGTATTATTTTCGCACCCATATCGACTCTCGCCCATATTACTTTACCTCTGAAATACGTGACTTCATCTTATCTCAGATTCTTCTTCTACCAATTTGGCTGATTATTTTAACTAGCCTTGGTCTCTATTCGCGTCATGTTTTATCGCGTCGCGGCATTGAATATTGGCGCCTTTTCTTAGCTTCAATTCTCGGCGTTATGACAATTATTACCTACGATTTCTTTGCAAGTGCCTACGTTACGCGCGGCTCGCTATTTCCGGTTCGTACGATAGCTATTTATGCAATGATTTTCAACTTTATCGTGCTAGTTATTACACGCACGATTATTCGTGCCATCCGTCAGTTCTTCTTGCGCCGTAATGTTGGTTTGATTCGTACACTTATTGTTGGAAATAGCGACAATACTACTCAGTTATTGCAGGGGATCACCCCAGATAGTGGTTTCAAAGTAGTCGGCGTCGTCGCTAGCGACAAATATGTTCCAGAAGAATGGAAAAAACGTCAATATGACAATCTCGAAACGGCGCTTTCACGTCTTCACCCGCATGCTATTATTCATACTGGTTCTAAAGAGATTGAGGCAACTAACAAAGCCGCTACCGAACATCATGCTCTATATTATTACTCGCCAGCTGAAGATTCTATCATCGTCCAGAGCGGTAATGTTGAGTTTGTTGCGGCGGTCCCAATTATTCTCGTACGCGCTACGCCCCTCAGTGGCGCCGCCAAGGTATATAAACGCATCATGGATATTATCCTCGGCCTCATTTTAACTATTTTGGCAGCTATCCCAATGTTAATTATCTTTATCTTGCAGAAAATAAATGATCCGAAAGCTCCCGCCATCTATAAGGACATCCGTCTCACGCGCTATAACCGCGAGTTTCCGCTTCTAAAGTTCCGCAGTATTAAGCAGGAGTATTCCGGCCTTACTCCAGAACAGGCTTTTGCGAAGATGGGGCGCCCAGAACTGGCTGAAAAATATCGCAAACAAGGCGACTACATCAAGAACGACCCGCGCTACACTAAGCTTGGCGATTGGTTGCGTCGTACTTCGCTCGACGAAATCCCGCAGTTTCTAAATGTTCTTAAAGGTGACATTTCGCTTATCGGTCCACGCGCCCTTCAGCCGGGCGAGTTAAAAAATTACGGCGATCGCGGGCTGCTTCTGACGGTAAAATCTGGTCTTACTGGCCTAGCGCAAGTTTCTGGCCGCCGCAATATATCTTTCAACGAGCGCCGCGCCCTTGATGTTTATTATGTCCAGAACTGGTCACCGGCCCTCGACGCACAGATTTTCTTTAGGACTGTTGCTTCGGTTCTTCGTCACGACGGCGCGAAGTAGTTTTCTTATTTTTGCCTCTAAAAACTAGTTTATATCCAAAATAGTTTGAGATCATTCCACAAATCGAGCCAAAAGCTTTACCGATTAATTTTGTGACGGAATTTTCGCCAAATGGTAAAGTAATCATATTGATAGCAATGTTTTGTACTATCCACGCGCTAAATAATGATACAATCACGAAACCAGGTGCGGTTTCTTTTTTACTCTTCTTAGATTTCCAGACAAACTTGTAGTTTAGAATGAAGCTGATTGCAATACAGATCGTTGTAGAAATAATATTTGCGACTTCTTTTGGAATGCCAATAATATTAGCTAAAAGCCCAAAAATACAAAAATCTAATACGGTATTAAAACCGCCCACCAACACAAATTTAATCTTTTCGCCGTGCTTTTTGTAAAGCGGATGTGACTCAAGCTTTTTTAGTTTTTCCTGCATCTAAATTCCTAGAATTTTTACGATCAATAATATAGAGCGGGCGTCCTTGCGCTTCCGCATGGATGTGAGAAATATACAGAGCAGTAATCGCTTGCGAAGTCAGTACTAAGCCAATCAAAAAGGTAATAAAAATACTTAAACAGGTAGTGCCGGTCCACTTTAATTGCATCGGATCGCCCATTGCAAATTCTTCAATTAATACAAAAATGCCTAAGATTAGAGAAGCTAGCGTAATAAAACTACCAATCCAGCCAAAGATTACTAAAGGAGTAGTACTAAGACTTACGAAGCTATCAATTGCTAGCTGGAATAGTTTTTTGAAGTTGTAGCTTGGTTTGCCTGCCAGACGATTTCCATAAATGTAATCGATATAGACTTTCTTAAAACCCATCCAGTCCATTAGTCCACGCGTGATGCGGCCGTGTTCGGTCAGTTTGTTATATTCATCCGCTACGCAACGGTCGATTAGGCGAAAATCTGTACTTCCGGGCACGGTATCTTTTACTCCCATGCCGTTCAAAATCTTATAGAAAAGTTTCGATCCAGTTTTTGCGATAAAACCGTGTTTTTCAAATTTACCACGTACGCCGATCACGATTTCGCCACCATCCTCCCATTTTTGGATAAATTCGTGAATAAGTTTTGGCGGCTGTTGTCCGTCAGCATCCATAGTCATAACGGCATCACCGGAGGCTTCGCGAATTCCCGCTGTTAAGGCTACTTCCTTGCCGAAATTGCGCGAGAAGCACAATACCTTCACATGCTTGTCTTTTTCGGCAACGTCTTGGATAATTTCAAGGCTTTTGTCTTTACTGCCGTCATTGACTAGAATTAGCTCGTAGTCATATTTAATTTTTTTTAGTTCTGGCAATAAGAGATCTTCATAGAACTTCATGAAGCCTTTTTCTTCGTTATAAACAGGAATCACAAATGATATTTTCATCCCCATTATTATATCACAAAAACAGGGGACAACAGTGGCGAACGGCTATTTTTTATGATATAATATAAGAACTATTGAAAAACGGACCACTTTCAATGGCATTTTACTGTTCTGGTCTGTACTTTACGAAAGGGGAAGAGAATGAAGAGTTCTAGTATCCTTAGGGGGCTCAATGGTCCTAGCGCCGATCCGAGCACGATGATCGAAGTTTATGGTCCAATCTATTTTCATAGGAACCCTCACTCCAATAACTATAGTATTGAAACCGTTGTAATCGAAGACGGACGTCTTTGTGTCTATTATGACACTGATGCCGACATGTTCCCTGAGAGGCTTGCGGCTGCGAAGCATAACTACGTCAAGGTGAGCCCAAGCAGAGCCGTTCAGCTGGTCATTAAGGAACATGAGCCCGTCGAGAGTGGCAGCACGCACGTAGCCTATTACGTCGTTTGTTGTCTGAATACTCCGGCTCGAGGCGATTATTTCCGTTTCCGCAAGTATGAGGCCGATCTCGATTGGCCGTTCTGCGAGAACATCAGTTGCAATACGGACGATCAGCATCTCATCGAGAAGGGCTTTGTCTGTACGGAAGAGATCGATGATGACGGCAAGAGTTCCTTTGTGGTGTATCACAAGAAAGGATAGGTGATTATTCATTTTCGCGGCGGGCCTGTTCCTCGGGCCCGCCTTTTTGTTGGCACAAAAAAGACATCCATTGTAAAATAAAGCTAATGGTTTATTCTGAGAAAGTAAATAAAGCAATCAAGATTGCTACACAGTTGCATGATGGCCAATTTCGTCGCGGCTCAACCATTCCTTATATTGCACACCCTTTTGCAGTAGCTTTGCTTACGCAGAAATATATTGATAGTGAAGACGTCTTTATCGGCGGCGTTCTGCATGATATTCTCGAAGATGTACCAAAACGCATTTATACTGCTAAAGATTTAGTTGAAGATTTCGGCTACGACATCTTAAATATTGTCCAAACAGTTTCCGAACCTAATATTACTACGCCCACTCAAGAAGCTTGGCGCGCTCGTAAATATGCATACCTTAGTAATATCCAGAATTCTAACGACATCCGACCGTTAATTATTTCCGCCTGCGATAAGATGCATAATATGGGTGAGTTAGCTTATGGCTATGAAGAGCACGGTGAAAGTATTTGGACGTATTTTGCTGCTAAGCGCGAACGCGAAATCTGGTTTTATGAATCAGTCCTAGACGCCCTTAAGACTAAGATCCTTCCAGTCGATATGCTCGAAGAATATGAGCGTCGTCTGGAAAAACTCAAATCTTTGCAGTAAAATAGGTATCCTATGAATGATATTCGTCATCGCAAGATAATTACTACTAGTATTATCGGTATTCTTGCAAACTTATTGCTAGTAATTTTTAAGGCCATCGTTGGAATCATGTCCAACTCCATTGCTATAATACTTGACGCTGTTAATAACTTCAGCGATATGCTCTCATCGATTGTCACGATTGTTGGCTCATATTTTGCTAACCTTATGCCCGATCGCAAGCATCCAATGGGGCATGGGCGTTCCGAGTATCTTAGCGCCGCCGTTGTGGCTGTAATAATTATGTATATTGGTTTTACGGCTTTCGTTGAATCAGTTAAGAAAATCATTACTCCAGAAACCCCAGATTATTCCACGCTTACACTCATCATTGTTATAGTTGCAATTATTGTTAAAATCGTTCTTGGCCTATATGTTCATAAAGTTGGTAAAAAGGTGGATTCGGACTCATTGATTGGGTCCGGCAAGGACGCCTTATTTGATGCTTTAATTTCCTTAGCCACGCTTGTTGCGGCCATTATATTTATGACAACCGGCTTTAGTGTTGAGGCTTACCTCGCGGCCGCCATTTCATTATTCATTACTTATAGCGGTTTTAAAATGTTACGCGAAACCTTCAGTGTTATACTTGGCGAACGTGCTGATTCTGGCCTATCGCGAAAGATACGCGAAGAAGTTTGTCATGTCGATGGAGTGGAGGGAGCATACGATCTAGTTTTGCACGATTACGGTCCGAATATGACGCTTGCATCCATAAACATCGAAATCGCAGATTCTATGACGGCAATACAAATTGACGATATTTCGCGCGAGATTCGTCACCGCGTATATCATAAATGTCACGTGCTAATTAGCGCGGTCGGTGTCTATTCGATTAATATCAAAGACGCTAAAGCCGCCAAACTTCGTAAGCAAGTTTATGAAATTGTCACCAATTTCGAACATGTTATTCAAATGCATGGTTTTCATGTTGATGAAAAGGCTAAAGAAATTAGCCTGGATGTTGTCGTCAGTTTTGATGTAAAAAGTCGTCGTAGTTACCATCATCGGATTCGCGATGCACTCAAAGAAGCAATTCCGGAGTATGATTTCGAAATTGCTCTAGATTCTGATTTCAGCGACTAATTGGTATAATATACTCATATGCAAGATAAGATGGATATTGTCGTTACGTGGGTGGACGGTAGCGATAAAACATGGCTTAAAGAGCGCCAAAAATATGAAACTAAAGATTTGTCGTCTGACTCAGTTGGCGACAAACGTTTCCGAGATTGGGATATTCTCAAATATTGGTTTCGCAGTATAGACAAAAATGCGCCATTTGCAAAAAATATTTATTTTGTAACTTACGGTCATGTGCCAAAATGGCTTAATGTTAAGCATCCGCAAATTCGTGTCGTAAAACACGAAGATTTTATGCCAAAAGAATATTTACCGACCTATAATTCAGTCGCTATCGAGCTCAACTTTCATCGCATCCCTGGCATTGGCAAAAAGTTTATCTACTTTAATGACGACATGTTCCTTCTCCAGCCTACGACCTTAGAGGATTATTTCACTAAAGACGGCCGCATTAAATATAACTTTATCGAAAGTGCCATGACGTCTACCGGCGAACTTGATCCTGTTTATCGCGATATGCTAATCAACACGATTGAAATTATTAATGATAATTTCAAAAAGCGTCGTTTTAGAAATCTCACTTGGCGTGATCCGATTGTTTTATATAACAATCTCAAAGCAATTACTTTTAAAAAATATCTCGGCTATGCGCCACACCATTTTTCGCGTGTTTATGATCGTGAAATCATTAAACAGTTGTGGGCGGATAATCCAGAGATTCTAGACCGCACTTGTAAGTCAAAATTCCGAACTAAAGAAATAATCACCCCAGATATTATTGAACTCACGCAAGCTTCACTCGGCATGACGCGCGCCTACTATGCGGGCAGTCGCGAAAAATATATCGAAGTATCTTCCGATAGTGTGCAAAAAATCACCAATATTATTTCAAAATCTTCTGTCAAAGAAATCTGTTTGAACGACACTTGTGCGGACGCGGATTTTGTAGATTGCAAAGCTGCTGTTGTTTCCGCATTCGAACAACGTTTCCCAGAAAAATCTAAATTTGAGCTCTAAAATGAAGAAAATATCCGTCATTGTTCCAGTCTATAATCGCGAAAAATTTATTAAAAAATGCCTAGACTCTCTCCTCGAACAGAAAGGAGTTAATTTAGAAATTATTGTCGTAGATAATAACAGTAAAGATAAAACTCCAGAAATCGTTAAAGGAATCTCTAAACATTATTCCGACGTCAAATATTATAACTGCAAAAAACAAGGTGTTTCCGCGGCACGTAATTATGGTCTTGAAAAAGCCGGGGGTGAGTATATCAGCTTTGTCGATAGCGACGATTACTGCAAACCAGGCATGTTTAAGGCCTTATTTGATGAGGCTAAAGAAAGTAACGCGGTTATTACTTGCTGCGGTATAGAAGCTCAGGACGAGAATGGGAATATTCTCCAGCAAGAAAATCAGAATTCGAGCCACCAGGGAAGCGATTGTGTCAAAAAATATCTTACACTGCCAACTGGCGTCTACGCAAAGCTGATTAAAAAAAGCTATCTGGATGAACATAAAATTAAATTTCACGAGAATATCTCCCTTGCCGAAGACCTTGCTTTTGTAGCGGAACTCGCAGCCTATACTGAATTGATTTCATTTATTAATGGCAACTATTATGTTTATATTGAGCAAAAAGATTCATTGATGCATCATATTGATCCCGATCGTGAATATCAAGTATTTGAAGCTCTAGGGTATATCTATGGCATTTATGATAAAAAAGTTAAATTACTTAATAAATACCACGACGAACTCGAACGCATGTTCATTTCAAACTTAGTGCTATCCGCCTCCACTCGCTACATGATTCCAGAAGGAGATAAACGCTTCTATGAGCAAGCCCTCAGTTTTTTGCGCACGCATTTTTCCGAATGGTACAAAAATCGCTATTATGCCAAGCGCGGCCTCAAAATTAAAGTTTTCTTCTATCTTTATCGTCATGGTCACATTCTAAAGTTCCGTAAACTTATCACTCGCATCAAGCGCTAATATCTTATATAATAGGCCTATGGAAGAATTTACTATGCGCAATTTTTTGAAGCAGTGGAAAGCTATTCTACCACTCGCTATCATTTTTACTTTTATCGGTTTAATAGCTGGTCTAGTGTACAGCAATATGCAGGTGCAAAAATATAGTGTCACCTACGAGACTCTAGTTGTAAATGCTACGGAAAATATGCAACCGGAAGATTTTGTCGCAATCGCAAACAGCAGACAATCCGTTAGCGACCAAGCCACTAAGGAGGCAGGAGTCGATAAGAGCTGTGGTTATAAAGCTACCAAGAGCGGAAACGTTGTAAAAATTACATCAACATGCGAATCGAATGCCGACGATGCGCAGAAGCTATCTCAGAGCGTCGTCGATGTTTACAGTCGTGCAATTGTAGACATTTACGGAAACGAAAACCTTGAAGTTAAGACAATCACTCGCGGCGAAAGTGAAGAGCAAGTAACTACCGTTAGTCGCGTGCTTTATGTTTTAATACCTGCCATTGTCGGCCTAGCCATATCGGCATTTATAGCATTCATTAAACTGGATCACGCTACATCTAAAAAACGTTCATAATGAATAAAAATCAGAAAACTGCGAGTAAGAAAAATAAACCGAATACTTCATGTTCGGTGGTAGTTTGCGTTTACGAAAAAGATAACGCAGAGCATTTTCGCGCCGCAGTTGAGAGTTTATATAATCAGACGCTTTTGCCCGGTGAAGTTGTCATTGCTGGTGACGGTAAGCTTAGCGATGAATTGTATAAGACCGTCGATACGCTCAAAAAGAAGTACCACACTTTAAAATATTTTGAACTCGACAAAAATCGTGGCATTGGCGCCGCCAGTAACTTTGGCATTTCGAAGTGCCAGAATGATTTAGTTGCCAAGATGGATTCGGACGATATTTCCGTCCCAACCCGCATTGAAAAACAAGTCAAAGCATTTCAGGACGATCCTGAACTAGTTATGTTGGGCGGTCAAATTGAAGAGTTTAAGAATAATGATCCAAAGCAAGTCGTATCACGTCGCGAAGTACCGACTGATTCCGACCAAATAATTAAATTTGCTCGCCGCCGTTCGCCACTGAATAACCCGACGATTATGTTCCGCAAAAAAGAAATTGAAACTGTTGGCGGCTATCCCGAAATGAGCCGAGCAGAGGACTATTATTTGTTTATAAAACTGATTGCCGCCAAAAAGAAACTCGCGAATCTTTCCGACGTCCTAGTTAAATATCGCCTCGATGCGGACAATATTAAACGTCGCAAGAGCTGGGCTAATACTAAAGAAATGATTCTTGCCCGTCGGGAGGCTTATAAGCTCGGCGTTGCACGCTGGTCTGATTACATGTATATGAAATGTGCTTTCATCGCTTTGTTTATTATGCCATCTTCCTGGGCTGAAAAACTCTATCAAAAAAGGCTACGCAAATGACCAAGAAAAATCCGTTAGTTTCGATTATCATTCCTTGCTATAATTCAGCCAAAACTCTCAATAGTACGCTGAAAACTGTTTTAGCGCAGAGTTATACTAACCTCGAAATCATTGTTGTTAGTGATGGTTCGACGGATGAAACGGTCAAAATTGCTAAGTCAATCAAAGATCCGCGCATTCAAGTAATTGAGAAAAAGAATGGTGGCGTGTCTACGGCTCGCAATGCTGGGCTCGACGTAGCAAAAGGGCAGTTTGTTATGTTTGTCGACTCAGATGATCGTATTGCTGAGACGATGGTCGAAAAAATGCTTAACCGCATTGTTAGTCATCCAAAATCGCTCATTGTATGCGGTAAACAGATTGGTAAAAGAAAAATATCCGTGCATAAAGACACTACCGTTACGAAAAAACTTCCTAAACATATAGTTACGTCTATTTTGAAGAGCGGTCATCTTTATTCGCCATGCAACAAAATATTCAATTTACAGCTGATTAAAGATAATAATATACGCTTCGTTAAAAAAGTCGAATTTGGCGAAGATCTAATCTTTAATTTAGAGTATCTTAAATATATTGATTCAATCACTTATCTAAAAGAATGTTTATATTATTACGACATGACCGAGGAAGGTTCTTCGCATCGTACAAAATCGGATTATAAATATCGCGTGTTGATGCTGGAGCAACTCCGCAGTTATTTAGGAGATGAAATAAAAAAGCCAGACATTGCAATCAAGTACAATCTTATCCGTCTACGTTGGCAGATTTCCACCAAACGTGCAAAGCTTAAACAGGGCAAAAAGAAATGAGTGATATTGATAGCTTATTCTTTTACTTTATTTGCTTCGGTATTTCGGCAGCTTTATTTCACATTGGCTCAAAACGCAAATTACGTTGGCCAATTATTATTGCCATCCTAATTCCGACCATCGTCGGCGGCTTACGCTATCGTGTTGGCGTAGATTACATTTCATACATGAGTAAATTAATGGAAGCACCAAATATGAGTATGGCGGAATTCTCGAGCAAGTTTGGCGGCATGGAGCCAGCACTTTGGCTATTTGGACAATTACCTTGGCAAATCTTCTTCTTTGCGACAAGTTTTTTGACAATTTTATTCTTCTATCTAGGTTTTAAGAATTTCGGTAGTAAACACATTGGCATCTGTATGTTACTAGTTATGCTAGTAATATTTCCACAGGCACTTGGCGGCGTGCGTCAAGGTGTGGCAATGTCACTTTGTTTCTATGCTTTTTCATTTATTCCGCAAAAAAGGCGCACGGCTTTCGTTATAACGGTGCTATGTGCCGGGCTCTTCCATTATTCGTCGCTTATTATGCTTCTGATGCTTCCATTACACTATCTGATGGTTTCCAAACCTGAATCGGAGAAGAAGTTTATTATCAAGATGGCTGTAATGGCGATTGCTCTCGTTGGTGTAGTTATTGTCGGTTTTAAAGTCATTGAATATGTTCCATTCCTACGTAAATATGCCCTGTATAGTACAGATGCCTTTGTTGAACAGTACGGCGCGCTTACGGCTTCGCATAATATCCTGCCTGAGCTCGCCTCGGTAGCATTAATTGTGATGTTTTACGGGCATTTAGTAAAAGGAAAGAAAGAAAATGGTCGATATATGTTTATGTCTATCTTCCTCATGCTTATGATAACCATGGTTGGCTTTAAGGTTCCTCTTGCGTCACGTTTAGCAGATTATTTCATTGCGTTCTTTATTCTTGCAATTACGTCAGCAATCGATACATTTGAGGATAAAAATAGTCGTCGCATTATGGCCGGTGTTGCTATCGCTTATGGAATACTGTTCTTCATTGCGGGTATCTATCTAAACGGTAGTGGGGAAATATTCCCATATCGAACCATATTTGAGATATTAGCCGTATAAAAATATATCCCCAAACAGGGGATATATTCTGGTCAGTTAGGTCATTCCTTAGCGACGTTTTGCACGGAATACGATGAATGCTACGGTACTTAAAGCAATACCCGCACCCGCTATTCCGAGAATGTTAATATCGGCAGTCTTTGGGTTCTTCGTCGTGGTCGTGTTGACTGGTTTTGGTTTTTCAGTTTCTTGGCCAGTTGGGTCGGTTGGGTCGGTTGGGTTAGTCGGATTGGTTGGTTCGGTCGGATCCTCGTCGCCGCCCGTATCGACACCGGAAGTTCCAGCAGTCGCCGTGAAGGTAGCTGTAGCGGAATCTTTAGAGTTATTCGCCATATCATAGACGGTTGCGTAAGCTTTGTAGGTCTTGCCAGTTTCGAGGCCAGATAGGGTAAAGGTCTTCGTGACGGTAGCCGTTTCACCCGTGCCGGAAGTTGCATACTCTTCGGTCTCATCGGTGTATGACTCAGCGTCTTCAAGTTTGTAGTGCCATACGATTTTCGCGAGACCACTTTGAGTATCTTTTACGCCAATCGATAGAGTCGCACCGGTATCGGTAATGTCGGAAACCTTAAATCCAGTACTAATTGTTGGCGCGGTCGTATCGATACCGCTGACCGTTACGGTCTTAGCTTTAATTTCATTATTGCTATTCTTGAACCAAACAGTGTAGGTACCGTTGCTCGTGACAGTCTTTGAGGCGCTGCCGGTCTTGCCGGAGGTTGATACGGCCGTCCAAGATGTTGGAGCAGTCTTTGTAGTATTGCCACTTTGAATAGCATAATGTGTGACATTATAAGCAGAGCTAGTGGCCGTAGCGTCGATAGTTGCACTCTTTGCCCAAGCGCCATCCGTGGAAGTCGTTGGTGTAGCAACCGTCAAATCAGCAAATTTATTAACATGGAAGCTCACGCTACCCCAGCCAAACTTCGTGTCATAGCCGGCGGTGCCTAAATCTTCAGCGTTGAGTTTCAGTTCATTATAGACATCGTCGAAGCTATAATTTGGATATTCAGAAAGGATATTCGCAACTGCTGCCGATACGAAAGGAGTGGAGAAAGAAGTACCGTTAGTTGGGAAGCTGAGATTAGCGTCACTGTCACCGGTTGGAAGTATTAGGGATTCGCCTGGCGCAGCGAAATCAACGCCTTCGCCATACTGAGAGAAGTCTGACAAAGCCTTATTTTCGTTGACGGAGGATACACCGATTACATAATCGCTCATAGCTGGCCAGCTTACGAAGTTTTGTCCGCCATTGCCTGCCGCTGCGACGATTATTGTACCGGCTTCTTTTGCTTCTTTCATGACCTGATCTGCTAGAGAGTAGGCGCCATCATAAGGTTTAGTAACTTTAGTTGTTACTCCAAGGCTGAGGTTAATCACGCCAACTTTGCCTTTAACGCTGCTGACGGCTTTTAGCACGCGAATCATGAATGCGGAGCCAGTAAGAGTAGTATTATTATGCTCGAAGTCGATAGGAGTGTTATCGTCGGAACCACCCGTAATACGGATAGGAACAATCTTAACGCTAAATGGTGTAGATTCGGTAATCGTAGCTGCTACGGAAGTACCGTGCGTGTTTCTAATACCAGTATCATTACCTTCATCATCCTTAAAGTTGACGTTTTGACTATCATCTGGATTATCGTCATTGTCGACATAGTCGTGAGCTAGGCTCATATCAAGACGATCTTTTGCCCCTTCAGACGCATAACTAAAGGCATATTGTGTCGCACGAATGCCGCTATCAATTACGGCAACTTTAACATTATTAGCGGATGTAAGTTCTTGTGCATAATCTTGCATCTTCATCGAGTCGACACCCCAAGCCAGACATTGATCAGCGAAGAGTGTATAGTTATTGAAGGTTAATTGATCATCTTCAATAGCAAAACATTTATCCCATTCATGATATCCAGTTGGCGGATCTGCAAATGTCTGAGTGCGATCTGCGCTCAGGCCCATCAACTGCATTGGTAGGTTGAGCATTACGCCCGATGCTTTTTCACTTTCCTTATAATATGTATAGTTTTCGGAAGTGGAATCGTAGTCCTTAAATGTTACTGCATAAACATTTTTTGCAAGTTCTTCGTAATCTACGACATCTGGATTATCTTCGAGCTCTTTGACATTGTCGATGCCCATTAATAATTGATGTGTTTTAAGGGAGCTTTCAACGACTTCGGAAGGAACACTTGTATCCTCACTAATTGCATTAATAACAGCATCGGTTGTGGTTGCGCCGAGCTCTTCTTCTGTCGCCTGTGTTTTTGGCGATACCACAAACAAGGCGCCGGCGACCAAACCGGCTGATGCTAGCGATATCGAAAAAAGCAAAGACTTTTTTCTTCTGACCATAAGAATGACCTTTCTCTTTTTGACCTTTTAATGTTTATTTTGACCTATTTGTATCTCCATTATATACATAAACGTAATAAAAATGCAAGTCGAAAGAAAATTAAAAATTTGCATCAAAAAATGGACTCTCGTCCATAAAAAATGGCTCCCCCGGCCAGACTCGAACTGGCAACCTCGAAGTTAACAGCTTCTTGCTCCACCATTGAGCTACAGGGGAAGGTAATCTAAGTGTACAAAGATTATATGAAAAAGTCAAGATTCCGCGCGATTAAGCACTTGCATTATTAAAAAACTTATGCTATCCTAGAAATACAAAAGGTCAAAAATAAAAACATAAAAAAAGAGAAAAATATGAAAAAACTCCACACTGGCGCCTTTTTGGCTACAGCAGTAGCTCTTGCTGCTTCGCCAATTATCGGTGTCACAAATGCGAGCGCAGCCGGTACAGTCAGTTATCGTGACTTTGGCGCGCTCAATCGCAACACACTAAATGGTGTATATGCGCATACTAAAGTTTATTACCGTGACGATACTACAATTACGGTCGTCAAAGCGGCCGGCAATGCGGCAGTTGGCACGCAAGTTAAAACCGCTGACACGACGGGTTTTAATGCGACTTATATTAAAGCAGGCGAATCCCTTACGGTATTAATTGAAAACAGTACTGCTATGGATGCGAAGGGTAACGATGTTGATGTTCTATACCGCGTTTCCGATGTCAATCCATGGGAGGAAGGGGAGACTACTAATGATGAAGGCGTAACTACGCCTAATGCATATGCCTCACTTTCGATTAATAAGACTCTCTACGGTTCAAGCGAGAGGGAACACCCAACTAATGACGAGAACTATACAAGGACTACAGTTAAAGCCGGCGATCCAATTATCGCTTGGAACAACACTCATTATGCTGATAGCTTATTTACGGTCGAGTTTTGTAAAAAAGGAACCTATAATACCGCTAGCGATTCATGTACTGCAGCTGGCTTGAACGAACTCGCCGCTGCGCTATGGGATTTCGACGTGCCAAACAGTAATCGCCAAAAAGACGACGAGGGCAATTATGTTAAGCAAGACGGTGCATATGTTTATACAAAATACGGCGATAAGCTTTTCCACGGCAACGAGGGTATTAATCCGCAAAACGGCAACACAATTCTTTATCGCAATAATAATAACGCCCTAAGCAATGTCGAGTTATCGAATGAGGATAATGGTTTTTCCGTTCAGAACATTAATGGCGCAAGCTTCAACGGTATCTGGTTCGGCAACTCAATCATAGCTACGGCTACAGGCATTAATAGCAAGTGGAGCTATCGTTATTCTGGTACGACTTGTGGTGTTGGCTTCCTCTTCGGTTCGGCTGTTCCTTATGTTATGCCGGAACCGACTAAATCCGTAGATAAAGAATCTGCGAAAGTTGGCGACGAAGTTAATTATTCTATTGTCCAAGAAGTTCCATTCAACTATACGGGCGAGGTTGACTCAATCGCTTTCTTGAATCTTCATAGTAATTACGATTCTATCCCAGCTAACAAGGGCTATAGCGCATTTGCAATTACCGACACCTTCCAAGAGGGCCTCAAAATGCCTACCGCCGAAGAAGTAATCGTCAAGGACGAAAAGGGTAATGACGTAACCGCAAACTTCACCGTTGCGATTGAAGGTCAAAAACTCACCGTGACTGCTAAAGATGCTACTGCGATGAGCCTTTATGGCCACATCTTTACTATCAGTGTTAAGACTATCGTTACTGATACAGTTACAATCTCGCCAGTTGAAAATACTGCTAAAACTACTTTTACTCCAGCCGGCGATACAACTGGTCAAGATCTTAACTCAAATACGGTCGAAACCGGTATTATTCGCAAGGTGACAACAAAGCATGTTGACGATAAGACCGGTAAAGAAATCGCCGACTCTACGAGCGAGGATTATCCGCAGGGTGCCGATTATGTAACTAGCAAGCTTAAAAAAGCTCCAAAAGGTTACGAATTAGTTAAGGTTCCTGCAAACGCTAAAGGTACAGTCGCCGATAAAGATATTGTAGTTATCTATCGTTATCGTAAGATTGCTAATCCGAAAACCTTCGATGCGGGCACGGGTGCATTTATTGGCATCATTCTGGCAGGCATTGCCGGAACTGGCCTCTTCTTCGGGGTTAAGCATCGCCGTTAATTAGTTAACAAATAATATTTTTCTCACAATAAGTAGCCACTATTGAGTGGCTACTTTTTGACAGCTAACAGGTTAAAAGATATACTAAACACAAGAACAAATTGGAGGTTATTATGTGTGGAATCGTGGGCTATGTAGGAAACAGAACAGCACAAAACGTGCTCATTAACGGGCTTAAGCGTCTAGAATATCGTGGCTACGACTCTGCTGGTATTGCTACGCTCGATGATAAAGAAAAACCGCATATTGCGCGTTCGGTCGGTAAAATTGCCGAACTCGAGAACGTTCTTGCGGCCAAGCCGCACGAGGGTCATCTTGGTATCGGCCACACACGTTGGGCTACCCATGGTGGTGTCACTGTTACAAATGCTCACCCGCATCATGTTGGCAATATTTACCTTGTTCACAATGGTATTATCGAAAACTATAAAGAGCTCAAAGAAGATCTCGCTGACTATAAGTTTCAATCTGATACCGATACGGAGGTGTTCGCTGCTCTTATTGATAGCTATTACAAAGATGGGACTTCGCTTAAGGATGCTGTCGCTAAAGCAGCCAAAATGGTGCGCGGCACCTACGGCATTGCTGTTTTTTCGCCAAACGAGCCAGATACAATCGTCGTTGCGCGCCTCGGTTCGCCACTGATTATTGGTCTTGGACAGGATGAAACGATTATTGCATCCGATGCTTCAGCCTTGCTTGGCTATACGCGCGAAGCTATCTATCTCAATGACGGCGAGCTTGCAGTTTGTACTAATAAAGGTGCGGAAGTATTCAACCTTAATCTCAAGCATCTAAACGCCAACCCTGAGACTATCGAGGGCGACGTCGAACAGATCCAAAAAGGCGGTTACAATCATTTCTTGCTGAAAGAAATTATGGAGCAGGCTACAACACTTCATAACACCTTGTCCGGGCGCATTAATCCAGAGCAGGGTAAAATGCATCTTGGCGGCCCTAACCTTACCGCTAAAGAAATGCGTGATATTAATCATATCGTGATTGTTGGCTGCGGTACCGCCTACTATGCTGGCTTGCTCGCATCGTATTACATGGAACAGCTTGTCCCAGATCTAACTACCGAAGTCGTAATTGCATCAGAATATCGCTATCGTTCATTCCATCTACCAAAGAACTCTGTCGCCTTAATCGTCTCACAGTCTGGCGAAACGGCAGACACGTTAGCCTGTTTGCGCGAGATTAAAAAGCGTGGCGTTAAAACGCTTGGCATCGTTAATGTAATCGGCTCCACGATTGCGCGCGAAGTCGACGGCGGTACTTATGTTCACGCCGGTCCAGAAATATCCGTCGCTTCTACCAAAGCTTTCACGGCGCAAGTCGTAACGATGGTTATGTTCGCAGGTATGTTAGCGGAATATCACGGTGGGAATGCGGAGCTAATCGCTAAAATTACCAAAGAACTATCGATCTTACCGAAAGAAATTGAGAAAACTCTCAAAAATCATCACGACGAAATCAAAGCCTTGGCCAAGAAATATGCTAAATATAATGATGCACTTTATCTTGGTCGTGATACTGCCTATCCAATTGCTCTTGAAGGTGCACTCAAGCTTAAGGAAATTTCCTATATCCATGCCGAAGGCTATGCATCAGGTGAGCTTAAGCATGGCCCGATCGCTCTCGTCGACGAAACTTTCTTTGAGGTCTTCGATATCTTGGATAACTGGTTGTTCGACAAATCCATCGGCGGTCTTCATGAAGTACGCGCTCGAGGCGGTAAGGCTATTGTATTTACCAACAGCAAAGCCGATATTGAAGCTGATGATATCATCCGCATCGACAGTAGGATTAAGATTCTCACGCCATTACTATTAAATACTTTGCAGCAATTGTTTGCCTATTATGTAGCAGTAGATCGTGGCAATGACGTAGATCAACCGCGCAATCTCGCTAAATCAGTAACCGTGGAGTAATATGCCGAAACGCTCGCGCTTTATTAAAGATCCCGATCGGAAGCTTCATCGTGCCCAGAAAAAGGCACGAAAAGCTGCCGAGCGCAAGCGTCCCGAATACCCTCGCATTGATTTAAAATCGATTCTGTATTGCATGCGCATCTATCGCAAGGCGGTTGGCCCACGTCGCTTTTTCTTCTGGGGTTATCGAGTCGTAACATCCGTCGTTCCGTCAATCACGGCCGTTCTCGCCGGTGAAGTCGTTAACCAAATACAGCACGGTATAAATACGCAAGATTTTAGCGGTTTCGTTTTCTTTGTAGTCGTGTTGTTGTCGATTCAGTTCGTCGACGTAGTGCTCGGCGCAATTTATCGCATGCTCGCAATCTCGACTAGCCAAGAAACATACATTTACGTTAGTGAGCTCATAGCTAGCAAATACATTAAAATTCCGCTTGCTATGCGTGAAAGCCGCGAGTTCGCCGACAAGTTTGAACGTGTACGTGAATTTGGTCTTTCAATCGAATCGGTTTCTAGCAGCGCCATCACGGTTGCATCGTCGGCTATTGGTTTAATTTCCGTCATTGTTGCTACTGTATTCGTTAGCCCGCTTATTACCGTAATTGTTATTATTGCCGCTATTCCGTCGTCAATTATTAGCCTTCGCCTAGCTGCTCGCAACCGTCGTAACTGGCGTGAGTTCACAAAAGATCGCCGCATTGCATGGATGATTGAGCGCAAAATTACCAGCTCTGATTCTGCGCTAGAAATTGAACTCAATGGTCTCTCGCATCAACTAGTTCAGCAAATGATTAAAGCTCGTCGTCGTAGTCAAGAGCAAGATATCAATGACGAGCGCGCTTTCTTCTGGCCACGTTTTGGCGCCAATGTTTTCCAGGATGTTATCGGTTATGCAGTCCTCATTGTCGTTTCGATTGAAATCATTCTTGGCCGTCTCGAAATTGGTGCTTTCGTATCTACACGCACACTCCTTAATCAACTGACAAGCAGTATTTCTTCGCTCTTTTCGAGTATTACCGACATTAGTACTAGCCTAGTCAATGCGACGGACTTTATGGAGTTCATGGAAACACCGGCTCAGCAATCAGGCGAAATAAAGATTGATAATATACCGAAAATTGAATTTCGCAACGTTAGCTTTGTTTATCCACGCTCTGAAATCGAAGCTATTAAAGACGTTAGTTTTACACTTAATCCTGGTGACAGCTTAGCAATTGTTGGCGAAAATGGTGCTGGTAAAACTACACTCATTAAGCTCTTAATTGGCGCCTATACACCATCTAAAGGTGAGATTTTGATTAATGATCAGCCGCTTGAACGTATCGACCGTGAATCTTACCTATCGCAAATTGGCGCACTTTTCCAGGATTATTCGCGCTATGATTTTGCTACACTCGGCGAAAATGTTTGGTTTGGTAATGTTGACAAGCCATACAATCGCAAAGACATTACAGAAGCGCTTCATGACGCCGGACTTGACGAGTTAGTAGAAAAGTATAAGAATGGCTTGAATCAGGTTCTTTCCAAAGATATTGATGCCGACAATGCTACGAATCTTTCCGGTGGCCAATGGCAACGTCTAGGTATTGCACGCGCCTTTTTCCGTTCGCCGAATATCCTGATTCTCGATGAGCCAACATCGTCTGTTGATGCGAAATCTGAGTACGAAATATTTAAGAATATCATTAAGAAACAAGAAAATAAAACTACGATTATTATCTCGCATCGTTTCTCGACCGTTCGCAAGGCTGAAAAAATAATTGTACTCGATGCTGGTAGCATTAAAGAGCAGGGCACACACGAAGAGCTCGTACATCAAAACGGTATCTATAAAGAAATGTTTGAACTTCAGGCTGAAGGATATACATAATTGGAGTAAAATATATATATGCATAAAAATAGGAAAACACTTTTTATTCTCACAATTATTCTAGCGGTAGTCTTCTTTGTTGGCTTCATCATGGTTCTATTGTCGCCAAAAACTCTTACGGACTCTGCATATGACGTTGTAATTTTGCTCGTGTCTGGCGTTAGTATTGCCGTTGCTATTTATTCTGAGATAGAGCTCAACCACGAATCCCGTCGAGTTGAAAAGATGGTTCACGAGCTCAACGAAATGCGCAAAAATGTCGATAATGATATGGCTATCGATAAGAATCTCCGCTATAAGCTTGATAAAATTATTGCGCTCGACGAACAGATATACAGAAAAGTCGGTGGCCGTAAAAAATCAAGTGATTTAGTTAAAGATTTAGGCAATAAGTCTGATAAGGGCGCAAAGTCCTAATCCGGTTCCTAGGGAACTATTCCTTTTTATTCCGCTCATGCTAAAATATAAATAGCTATGGAAATCAATTTTGTCGATTTTTATTCTCGTCTTGGGACGATAGCCGTTATTCTTGCTTTAGGCTTTCTTCTTGGCAAACTGAAGCTTATTTCCGCAAAAACTAATAAAGATCTCGTCAATTTACTTTTGACGGTTTTCATGCCAGCCTCATTATTTATGGCTTTTCCGATTGCTTATAGCGACGAAACATCTGGTATTTTTATCGCAGGCCTCGTTGGCGGTTTTGTCGTTATGATAGCCATCATCTTATTGTCGCTCGTTATTTTTAATAAAAAATGGTACAAAGGCAAGTTGCGCTACGAGTCACAATTTTCATTAGTTTTTAATAATGCGACTTTCTTAGGTTATCCAATTATTTCCAGCACTTTTGGCCCGCAAAGCACCGCCGTAATTGCGTATTGCGGTTTCATCATCGCCTTCAATATTGCGCTCTTTTCTTACGGCGTCTATCTATTCAAACATAAAGTTGATGCAAAGCTCATTCTTAACGTGATTACTAACCCCAATATTATTGCGGTCGTATTAGGCGTAGTTGTATTTTTGACTAGCTTCCAGGTGCCATCATTCCTTAACGACGCAGTTAAATATACTAGCGGTGCTACTACTGCGTTATCAATTATTTGCGTTGGCTTCATGCTTAGCACGGCCAAGTTTAGCGAGCTTTTCAAGAAATGGAAGCTTGCGATTACGGCACTCATTCAGTTAATTATTGGCCCGCTCGCAACTTATTTACTGCTAATTGCTATTAAGGCTGTTGCGATTGCTGCTGGTTATGATTTTCCAGACGAAGTCGTAGTGGTTTGTACGCTTATCCAAGCCCTGCCAACTGCAACCAGTCTCGGTCTCTTTGCTTCTAAATATGGCGGCGACGAAAAAGAGGCCTCGCAATTAGTAACAATGTCGACACTATTCTCAATAGTCACATTACCTATCATGGTCGGAATACTTTTAATTCATTAAAAAATGGAACTTACGCAAGATAATAAAAAACTAAAACGTATCGGCAATAAGGCATGTCGTAAAAAAACTGCCGGTATTGCGGCTCGCGTAGTATTAATCATAATGATCGTTGGCATCCCCGTTATTTATTGGCTTTCGACCTTATGGATAGAGCAGAGCGTAAAGCCATGGGCATATGATGCCGTCGGTCACGATTATTTTGGAATTATGACGAATTTCTTCTGGATTTCTCTATGCCTCATTATTTGGGGAGTCTTACGCAGAGCCTGTTATGAAGAAGTTGGAGCCAGAAAAGTTCATGCTATCAAAATCGAAGAAAAGGACTTTACTTATACGTATTATCCAAAAAACCATGCCGAATTGGCTGCTACAATCAAACTCAACTTGGAAGGTGCAGAAATTGGTTATAATCAAGAATTTGATTTAATTACTATTAACGCCACAAATATGAATACTAATCAGCCGACTAAAATAGAAATTCCGAATTGCTTTGATCAAGATTTACGCGAAGTGCTCAAGGTTTAATTCGCGACGACGCTTATAATAACACTGGCGGTTTTACCGTTGTGTGTTTTTGCCGTGATTGTCGCAAAACCGGAACTCTTGCCGGTTACGACGCCCTTTGAAGAGACCGTCGCAACAGATTTATTGCTACTGCTCCAAGTGACGGTCTTATCTGTAGCGTTGCTTGGCAGGACAGTTGCTGTAAGGGTGTAGATTTTCCCAACTTTTATAGACGCGCCTTGAGTATTTATTTTAATTCCAGTTGCCGCTACAGGCTTTATTACTGTTACTTTTACTGTCGCGCTCTTGCCGTTGTATGTCTTTGCGGTAATAGTTGTCGACCCTGCACTTACTGCCGTGATTTTTCCGCCAGAGACAGTTGCAACCCTCGCGTTCGCACTTGACCAAGTTACAGTTTTATTAGTTGCGTTATCTGGCAAAACGGTTGCTTTGATTGTCGACGTCTTGCCAATCGACAGACTAACGCTACTTTTGTCTAATGTAATTTTTGTCGGGGCAATTGTTTCGGGCTCAGTCGACTTCTTTTTGACCTCAATTGTACAGCTTGCGCTAAATTCACTATTAACTGTGACGGTTATTTCCGCCTTTCCTTCTGCCACTGCGGTAACGGCTCCTTCTTTGACTTGTGCTACGCTCCAGTTATTGCTAGACCAAACAATATCGTCATTTTGATCCTCGGGAGTAATTGTGGCTATCAATTGTGAACTATCTCCAACTGTTAAACTCAAGGATGATTTATTGAGCGAGACAATCTTTTCTGGTTCCGATGGCTGCACTTCTGGTTCATTCTGTTCTTCTGGTGTAGTGTTACCTTCCGGATATGGTTCCGTCTCTTCGTTGTTATATTCTTCTGGTTCCGAAGGCGTAGATGGTGTCGGTGAGGTGTTTGGTGTATCTGTACTACTAGTAGGCGTCTGTTCTGCGGCCGTCTTTTTAGCGGGCTCTCCAGAAAATGCCCCAGTTAATAATGAAATAACCACAAACACTAAGATAGAAAAACCAAGCAAGCCTCCGCCTGCGACAATTAAAAAATTTCTTCGTGTATTTGGACCGTCAAAATCCATTTTTTTACCTTTTTTATATTATAGCATGAGCGGTATTGAGTACTATAATGGTAGCATGAAGCATTTATTTACCATTGATCTAAAAGACTACGACCCAAATGGCGAGAAATTCTACCGTCCATCGGTGCGCGGTATTATCTTTGACAACGATAACAATATCGCAATGATTTATAGTCAAAAAGCGCATTTTTATAAATTTCCTGGTGGCGGAATCGAAGGGGACGAGACCCATCTTGAAACTCTAACTCGTGAGATTAAAGAAGAGACCGGCATGACGTTAGTCCCAGAATCGGTAAAAGAATTCGGGGAAGTGCTCAAGATTCAAAAAGGTGATGCAGATAATATTATTCATGTTCAGCAAAACTACTATTATACATGCAAAGTTGAAGACGAAATCGGCAATCAAAACCTAGACGATTCCGAAGAAGAGTTAGATTTTGTATTAAAATTCGTACCAATCGATGAGGCTATTCGCGTTAACGCAGCTTTTAAAAGCGACAACGCATTTCATGAGCAAATGGCAGAACGCGAGAAGAGGGTATTAGAAATAATAAAAAACACTATTTAATTATGATTCCGTCGCCATCGTATAAAATATACGATTCGCCGTCCCATGTATCGAGCCAGGTTTTGTAAGCATCACTTTTTTGATTCATGTGGGGTATAATTGCGCCGTTAATAATGCCAAGACCATCGTAGCTTTGTTTATCGGAGACTGGAATGTCTCCGTACACTTCGGCCGGTTTAAGCGTCGTCCCTAATATAATTGATCCTGCGCTAGATCCAATATATGTAATACCTTTTTCTATGGCGCTCTTAATTTGTTTATCAAAATCAAATTCGCGTATTTTATTCATGAGATAAAAAGTATTGCCGCCAAGAACGTAGACGACATCAAAAGTATCCAAATTAACTTCGCTACTACCAATTTTGTACTCGTGAATATTTTTGTCTAGTATTCCGAGTGCAAGAATGTTCTTATATTCAGCATCCGCCCAAGACATATCGCCGCTCTCGCCATCTGCCGCTGTTGTAATGTATAACAGTTTAATTGAATTTGCCGGTTTTCTAAATAATGCCAGGACTTTATTCTTAAAATCCGGCTTAATTATTCCGCAAGACGATAATACAATAGGCATATTATTACAAAAATCTGGTGGGGGCAGCTGGGTTTGAACCAGCGACCAATCGGTTATGAGCCGACTGCTCTAACCACTGAGCTATGCCCCCGTGCCTATAAGTATAGCACACATCCAGATGGCAACTTCGTTACTTACAGTAACTCTTCGCGGTTTTTAATACGCCATTTTGTAGATAGCTGATCTTATATTTCGTATAAGATTTATCATCATATTTTTTGTTGTCACTGACTTTTTTCTCAATACCAGTCGTAGTCGTGATGGTTGTCGGGTCGATGCCGAATATCTTTGTTGCGACACAAGCAGCAATCATGTAGCCACCCAAATAACTTTGATGTCTCACGTCGGTACTGCGAGCTGTTTGAGCTTGTCGTGCAAATACTGGATAGCTTCCCTTGGCTGCATAGATCGCATCACCATCACGGATTGTCATTATACCAGTCGCAGACGCTACGTCATCCAGTACTTTATTCGAGGCATTGATTACCGTACCGTTAAGAAGGGCAGAGGTATTGTAGCGTTTCTTGAATACTGGTAAGTAATTCGCAATCGCACTTCCGCCACGCGCATTACTTTCGCGGTATTCGGCGTGGAGCTTTTTATTCGCAGCACTATCAATCGCACTCATTTTAGTAGAATTGGAATTATAAACTAACCATGCTTTGCGTAGATAAATTTTTACATTAGCGTTTTTCTTTTTTAATGCGTTCACGACTAGTTTGACGTCGCTTAGGGTATAGTTGTAGAATAACTGGTCATCCGCCTGTTGCTGTAAGACGGCGATGTCGTAAGCGGTGCCCGTAATTTTACTAGTATATTTATCGTAGTCTTGTTTAATACTCCAACCGCCGTGAGTTACAGAAGTATGTTCGATGCTATAACCACGATTCGTTGCAATTTGCGTAATCTTATTATTAAGGTCTCCGTAATAAGTCTTGCTGTTGCCGATTGTTAGTAAACGGATCTTTCGGACGGTGATTTTCTTTGTTAATTTCGCAGAGCCGCCAGCCAAATTTTTTGCCGTCACGGTCAGGGTAGCGGAGCCAGGCTTTTTGCCTGTGATTTTGCCACTACTATTAACTTTGAAAATCGACGTATCACTAGAAGTGTACGTGATTGTACCTTTAATATTCTTTGCGGTTGCAGTTGTGCTATGTTCGTCCATGATCGTAGTCGCGCCAACCGACAAACTTGGTTTCGCGTAAACAGTAATTGTAGCAGTCGCAGTCTTTCCGCCAGCCGTAGCGGTAATAGTGGTTTTACCAGCTTTTACGCCTGTAACTTTACCCGCAGAAACTGTCGCGATTTTACTATCACTCGTCGTCCAAGTTACGGTTTTACTAGTTGCATCACTTGGCGCAACGGTCGCAGTTAGAGTCACGCTCCCACCAATTATTGTG
>JAGCSL010000027.1 GCA_017964115.1 Candidatus Saccharimonadota bacterium | reverse complement strand
TTTATCCACGGTCACAGTGGATGGATCGGCTGAGGTGAAGCTGATGGTTTGGTTTGCGGCGTAATCTGGGATAATTTTGACTTTAAGTTTAGCTTTTTGGCCGGCTACAATTTTGACTTGCGATACTACGGAAATAGCGCGGACCTTTTGGCGGTCTGGACTATTTGGGTCAACGCTCGGGTCACCTGGTGCTACGTCAGCACTGCCAGCCCTGCCGGCATCTTCCCTACCTTCTAGGGCGTTAATAATGAAGTTCGTTATTGCGAATGCTGCCAAGGTGACTACGAGACCAATAATGGCATAAGTGATAGTGCTTTTAGCGTTCTTGATTTTATTCGAGTCGCCAGTGGATATCATATAACGTACGCCGCCAATAACGATGACGATGACGGCAATAATACCTATCCAAAGATAAACCGTGTTGAGGATAGCTTTGACGCGCGCCATGAGCTCTCCCTCTTCGTCACTACGTGCTGTTCCGCATAGTAGCGGATCGCTTTCGCCGGCGATAGTACAGGCGTCATCGGCATAAACTGGCGTATTTACGTATGTTATTGCGCCCAAAAAGCTGCAGAAAGATAATGCCAAAATGATTAGAAAGTTTTTTACGCCTCTCATGCTTATGCTTAGTATAACATTTTTTAGAGCATGCCAGCAATGAGTTGGAGCTTAATATGACCGTTAGCTTTCAGGGCTTCGGATGTTTTGAGGAGATTGTCGAGGCGGTCAAGATATTTGCTTTGACCAGTCACGAAATAACTTTTGTAGACTAATTGAATAGCAGCGTCAACCACTGCGATAGCCTTGCTGCGAGCGTCGGTTTTGTCTTTCGCGATTTTATCGCAGAATTTGGGTAAACTTTTGGGCGTGCAAGTAATATATTCTTTGGCAGTTTTGAGCAGTTCTGGGTCGATGTTTGGCGCGGCGGTAATTTGGGTTTCTGGCACTACGTAATAATTTTGAGCGCGTGATTTGATGGTTGGTAAGATTTTATTAATATTTCGGACGAGGAAGACGAAGTGAATGTTCTCGCCGGGTTCTTCAAGCGTTTTGAGGAAGGTATTGGCAGCGGCATCGTTCATATTTTCGCCGTTTTCGAGTACGATTGTGAGCGCACTGGTTTGCTTAGTGCGGACAAGTGAAGAGATATCGTCGATTTCTGGTTTAGTGAAGAATTCTTTTTCGGGGCGAAAATGATTGGCGTTGGGTAAGATTTGTGCAAAGTCTGTTTCGGGTAGCTCGAAAATCGTGAAGCCAGATTTTTGGCTGATATGGTCAAGATTTTCGGGACTATCTAAGCGCATTTTTGAAATCTTCTGGCAGTTCGGCCGTGAAGGTTTTGCGTTCGCCGTGCTCTTTGCCTGGAATGGTAATTTCTAATGATTGGGCGTGTAGATACATGCGCTTAGCTTTGTGGCCCTTGGAGTTATAGACTGGATCACCGAGAATTGGAGTGCCAATATGAGCCAAATGAATGCGGAGCTGATGCGTGCGGCCGGTTTGTGGTTTGAGTTCGACTAGAGCACGTTCTTTGCCCTGCTCTAACACTTGGTATTCCGTAATGGCTTCTCGGCCACTGGCGTCTGGCATGAAAGTAGTTGGCTTTTTAAGATTGCGCGCAAGCGGGATATTAATAATAGCGTGTGGTTGTTTTGGAATGCCTTCGGTGATGGCGTAATAAGTTTTGTGGGTTTTGCGTTGTTGAAATTGCTTTTGGAGCATGCTTTTGGTTTTGAAATTCTTGGCGACAATAATGACGCCAGAGGTGTCGCGATCCAGGCGATGAACAATTTCGCCCCAATCTTCAATGGCTGGTTCTGGTGAATAATCGCCCTTTTTGATACTGAGCATGCCTTGTGGCTTATTAAAAACAATAACATTGTCGTCTTCGTAGATGACTGGCGGTTTTTCGGCTTCTGCAACTTCTGGTAATGTGAGTTCGATTTGGTCGTTTTCGTCAATAAGTGTGTTTGGTTTATCCTGGATATCGCCATTAACTGTAACGTGGCCGTCTTTAATGAATTTCTGAATAGTGGCGCGACTGTAGCGTGGATATTGTTCGAGCGTAGCGATGTCTAAACGCTGCTGAGGAACTGCGTCTTCGTCGTCCGTTTTTTGGTCGTCAAAAGGAATATCTCCATTGATTTTGCGTGATAATTCCGGTTTGCTGAACTTCTTAGCCATATCTGTTATTATAACATGATTATTGGCTGTTGTCTGCTTTGCACCACGAGTTGGATTAATGTTTTCTGTTGCTTCTGGCGCGTTCGTTGGCCTTGCGGCGGGCTTTTTTGCGGGCGGCGCGTGAAGTTGCGCGTGTGGCTTGAGCGTTCTTTTTCTCAGCGCGAGCAGTTGCTTTACGAACATCGCGTTCAATAATTACATTGCGACGCGAATCGGAATTGAGTTTGCGAATACGCGCGAGGGCTTCTTCGTAGCGGGTGGAATCAAAATGTGGGAAGGCAGCCAGAATACGACGCTGCTGGAAGCTAAGGACGTTGCGGATGCGTTTGGTGCTACCGATACGCATTTCGAAGACGCGGCGACCGCGGCGTATGAACTCGAGAAAATCGAGACGACGCTTATCGATAGCGCGCTGGTATTCGCGGAGGATACGATTGAATTTAGTGAGGGCGCGGTTAGTTACGACGATATCGGCAATAAAGATAATGAGGATTATCGAGAAAGCCGAATTAATCACTGCAGGCGAAAATTGAGCCGTGAAGGCGGAAATATATTGATGTACGTATGGGATCAATACGGCGGCGAGCCCGAAAACCAGGAAGCCTTCGAGGCAGATGCGGCCGTTGAGATTAATGCGGCGTGGGGTGTAATCCCACCAGCGGGCATGGAAGATTTTTTCGAGTGTCCAGCTTGTGACATATTCGAGCGCACAGGCGATGAGGGCGCCAGCGAAAAAGCGCAAAACGGGGTCTTTGATGGCGTTAGTGCCAAAGATGAATAGCAATGCGCCAACGCCGTAAATCGGACAGTAGGGTCCGTTCAAGAAACCGCGGTTCACAAAGCGGCGTTGTGGTACGGATGTAATGAAACTTTCCCAAGCCCAACCTAAACAGGCGTAGATGATAAACCAAAGGAAATATTCGGGGATATTATTGATATTCATCGAGAATCTCCTGAACTTGGTGGTTGCGGACTGGCTTACCGAAAACTTCTTTCGTGGAGCAGATTTTATCAGCCAAGGTCACAATCATAGCTTCACGGTAACGTGGTGGTGCAATATTGAGTGGCCACATGTGCTTTTTAATGACATCGGCTTCAATGGGCGAAATGGCGAAATTCTCGGCGGCATTATGAAGCGCGATGCTGGCGTGCGTGTAGCCGTGGAGACCGTGGTGCGGTTCGTGCCAATCGTAAAGAAAATAATCGTGCAGCAAAGCACCGCGGACTATGGCCTGATAGTCATATTTGAGATGGGTTTTGCGCGCGAGGGCGACGGCTGTATAAGCGACCGAAATCGTATGCTGACGAATTGACGTATCGCCATGTTGAATGTATTCGGCGCAGCTTTTGTGGCTGGCAGAGTCAAGAATATCCGCGCCGTAATTTGAAACGGCGCGCCGATTGCTGGTTTGCTTGGATATTCTTTGACGATTTTTACGCATATTATTTGTAGAGACCGACGGCTTTCTGGACTTGGCGTAGTTTTTTGTTGGCAACTTCATTGGCGTAAGCTTCGCCCTTTTGAAGGACGGCTTCGACGTCGGCGTCGGAAATTTGGTTGAGACGTTCTTGAAAATCGGACAAGAAGTACATGACACTGTCGGCAACTTTGCGCTTGAGGTCGCCGTAGCTGGTTTGGCCGGCCCAATCGGCAATTACATCCTGGATATCGCGGTTAGTTAGCAATGCTTCTATGGTGAGCAAATTGCTGATGCCTGGTTGATTAATCATGTCAAAGCGGATAACACCCTCGGAATCGGTGGTAGCAGACATGATTTTCTTGGCGGCTTGCTTCGGTTCGTCGCAGAGCAAAATCTTGGACTTTTCGTTTTCGGCAGATTTGCTCATTTTCTTGGTCGGTTCGGTAAGCGAGCGAATGCGGATGCCGTTTTCTAAATGCATGAATTTGACCTGTTCTTTTTCGGGCGCTGGAAGCGTGAAGAGCTTTTCGTCGAATTTATTATTCATGCGAATTGCGATGTTGCGGGCAAGCTCGAGGTGTTGGAATTGGTCTTCGCCGAGCGGGACGTAATCTGCATCGTAAAGTAGAATGTCGGCGGCCATGAGGACTGGATAGTTGAAAAGGCCAACCGTAACGGCGTCTGGATGTTCGGCACCCTTTTCTTTAAACTGAGTCATGCGGCAAGCTTCGCCATAAGGCGTGAAGCAATCGAGAATCCAGCAGAGCTCAGAATGTGCTGGTACGCGTGATTGACGGTAGATGTGTACATTTGGGCTGTTTGTATCAAGTCCAGCAGCCATGTAATATTTGATGCCTTTGATGGTCTGATCGTAAAGTTTTGAGTGATCAATTGGCGTAGTGAAAGAATGTAAATCTGGTACGAAAAAGTTGGTATGGCTATCCTCGGCATGTTCGCGCGAGAGGTTAATCATTGGCGTATAAGCGCCCAAAAAATTACCAATTGTCGGTTCTTCGTTAACTCGTACCCCCGTAAGAATTGTGTGCATGAAGCAATTATCCTTCCATTATATCATATTTTGCATTAAAAATCAAGTATAAGCGTTTCTAGCAGGCGCTAGGCCAATACGGAATTAATGCTGATAGATAATACATGGGCTAATTATAGCATAAAGAGATTATCGAAGCCATCGACACGTATTGCTTGTAAAAACGGTCGGTTTATCATATAATTATGGGCACTGGGGCACTAGCTCATTTGGTAGAGCGCTTCCATGGCATGGAAGAGGTGAGGAGTTCGAATCTCCTGTGCTCCACCATTTTTTTGTCTTATTTTTATTTATTCTTCTTGTGCTTTGATATATAGATGAAGCCCCTGATAATGTCAAAGATAAAGAACACGCAGGCAGCCAAAAGAAATGTTGCGATGCTATTAAATGCTTCGCTCTCTGTGCCGCTTGAACCGACAGCGAATACGATCAATATACAGATTACTAAGGCGATAGACCAGCGTTTGATTTTGTTTTTAGCGTCTTGTATGAGCATCTCTTCTTTCTCTGCTTTAGTGAGTGCTTTAGGCTCGGCGCTTGTAGCCTTTGCGGCCGGTTTTTCTTCTGGTTCGTCGTCGGCGGTATCCCAATCTAATTCTGCGCCACAATTTGGACAGAATTTTTGGTTGCTTTTAACTTTTTCTTCGCAATTGCCACATTTAGCTTCAATTACCTCTTTTTTCTTGTGTGAACTAGTTTGTTTTACCATATTTCTCCTCTTTAAACCGATTTTATCATAAGATAGAGAAAATAGTTCTATAAGTGGCTAATTTCTATACGATAGATGCTTTTCGATTGCTTCTTCGACTGTGTTAAATTCGCTCGTGACGGCGCCGTTATAGTATTGATAGGTATATTCCCAGGACTGCATGATCTGTGCGTCTATACCATTACTCCTATCGTGATAGACTATGTCCTCAATGAATCGGAAGCCCGGGTCCGGGTCGCTATTGATAGTGAATTCTACGGACTCGTCTGTGCCGTCCATAGTAATAGAGCCAGACTCTTCTCCTAAAGAAACTTCCATTTTGTCGTTGATTTCTGTCACCATCGCTTCAATTTCATCAAGTTCGTTAGCCGCTGTTTCTAGCTCGTAATATACTTTTAGCATGTCTGTATAATCTTTCATCCATTCATCGTCTTCGTCTGTTTTGGCGCTGATACTAGCTTGTTGAGAACTTCTCGATACGACAAATATGGTTAATCCAGCGCCCAAAAGAGCTATCGAACCGATTATTAATATAACTATGACGAGGATGTTCTTTTTACTCATTTATAATTACCATATCCAATTCTTAGGTTTGTCGTTAATACCGTCTAATGTCACGCTTTGATCAATATCCCATAGACGCACGGCTTTCCACTTTTTATATTTACTGTATGTCGTGTTCTTCAAAGAGTCAGTATTACGATACATTATCTTCTTATAATGCCTGTCTCTATTGAAGCGTCCGCCACCGTCATAGAGAACAACCTTATCGCTATACACTTCGCCAACAAGAGCGATATGTATCCAACTACCGCCGCTATTCCAGAAGTTTACCCAGTCGCCGACTTGCAAATCTTTCGTATGCCTAATTGTTTTGCCGTGATGATACGAGCTAGATGAAGTCCATTTTTTGCTCGATGATGGTAACTTCAGATTCGTCTGTCTTACCCAGCTATCTTGAGAGTAATTACAGTTATTGCGTATACGTTTCTTGATACAACTCTTGCCTTTATAGCCTTTTGTGAGTTCGTAGTCTATCGACATTTGTACGTGTCTACCGCAATGAGATGATTTTGATGATTTGTATGGACGATCACCGTAGCCATAATAAAATCCGTCCGATGTTCCTTTCTTTGATACGCCATGATTGTTCTTATCTTGACCCCAGACAGGCCAACGGCCACCTGCGCTATAATCTGGTCCGAGAATGGAGAAGATACCATAGAAATACTCTGCCGACTCTTGTATGTCCGCTGCGGTCTTTATCGGAATCTTCTTGTCGTCGCCGCCAAATTTAGCAAATACGCCGCCTAGACTTTTGACGTATCCAGGATATCCACCATGAGAGGCCATGTATGAATCGAAATTCTTCCAATTAAAGTCTTTCATATGTTTCTTGACTATTTGTCGTGTCTCCTCGCGAAAATCGAGCCATCCGGAATACTTTTGATTTTTGGTATCTCCGCTCGTTTTACGCTCACCGTTGCCGGGAGTGGATCCACTGTCATTGCCGTCATTTCCATCATTGTCATCGTCTTTAGTTTGCGTTTTTGTAACGACCTTAACCTTTATTTGAGCTGTTACTTTTTCGCTCTTGCCGATGTCCTTATTCCTAGCCGTGACCGTGATCGTCGCTTCTCCTTCTTTTATGCCGCTAATTAGGCCGTATTGAGAAACTGTAGCCACTTTCTTATTACTACTGGTCCAAGTCAGTGTTTTGTCCACCGCGTTTGTCGGTGTAATGGAGTATTTTATCTGTTTTGTGCGCCCGACCATTAATGTTAAATTTTGCGGGCTTACATTTATCTTTTCGGCTGCAACTGGATCTTTTACTTCCAATTCGACTTCTTTAGAAACTTTATTTACGGCTTCTACTATAATTTTTGTGCTTCCGGCCTTGACCGCTTTTACTGTTCCGGTATTTGACACGGTTGCAACTGTTTTGTTGTCAATTCTATAACTCAATGTCTTATTGCTGGCGTAGTCTGGTATAATCTTTGGGCTTAAAGTTATTTTTTGCCCTACTATCATCATTATTTTGCTGGCCAATACAATAGATTTAACTTCATCTCGTTTAGGTCCGTCTTTGGAGTCGTCTTCTGCGTCGCTTTTTGCTACACCTGGTTCGTTACCTTCGAGGCCGTCGATTATGAAGTTTGTAATAGCAAAGCTTCCTAGTACTACCACCAGGCCAACAATGGCATAGATAATTGTAGATTTGGCTCTTTTTGTTTTTTCGGATTCGCCTGTTGAAGTCATGTATTGTATGCCGCCGATCACAATGACGATAACGGTAATAATACCAATCCATAGATATACTGTGCTAAGAATGCCTCTTGTTCGTTGTATTAGTGCTGTTTCTTCGTCGCTATCTGGTGTTCCGCAGATAAGCGGATCGTCGACGCCGGCTATTGTGCATGCATCATTGGCGAATGCTGGCACACTTGTGAAACAAATAATGCTAAATATGATTACAATTGCGGACAGTATTTTTTTCATTTTATATTCCATTTACGCTTAACTCATAGTCATCGTAATCGACTTCTTCAAAACCAGATAATATAACATATCCTTCTCCTCCTGGCTCTATGTCCTCTTCTTCTGGAGATGACCACGTTCCGCCCACGATTTGTCCGTCTTTGCGTAGAATTAACACGATTCTTATGTCGTTGGCCGATTTTTCGGTGTTGTTTTTTACCGTGCATGATATGCTGCCATCTTCTCCGTCTCGTTCAATTTCGCCGATTTCGAAAGAGTTGCTTGTTTTTGATTTATTTGAGTCGCCTTTCGTCCAGCTTAAGATCTTTTCGTTTGTGGCAAAAACTATTGAATCAACTTGCATGTCTGTTTCGAAGAGTAGGCTCCCTGCGCAGGAAGCTTTTCCGCCTGGTAGTACATAACTAATTACGCAGATCTGCTCCTCTTTGAATAGCTCGTTCTTATTTGCGTCGTAGCCTATTCCGGTTATTACGATATTCTTTGCGATAAAGGCGTCGGTAGTGTTTTGGACTTGGATACCGATTGATATTTTGGTTTCTCCCTCTATTACTGTGGAGCTCCAACCTGAATCTACTATTTTAAGTTCTTGGCTCCCTGGCTTAAGCGATGATATTAAAACTGCAATGGCTATTAACGCTATAGATGCAATTACTGCTAGGCATAATACGATGGGCAACTTTGTTTTTTTCTGATTAGCGCCGTAGTTTTGTCTTTGTTCAGCTTGATATGCGCCAGTTAGCATATTATTTTAGATCCTTGCTCTTGGCATTATGATAAGCAAAACCATTGGTGCTACAATAATCTTTTATTTTCTTTAGGTTGCTAGAGTTGGCTTTATATTCCAAGAGATAAACTTTGAGATTTTTTGCTTTTACGGTCGCAAGGTAACTCTTTAGATATTTTGTTTCACTCGAAGACTGGGTTTTGTAAGAATTAGTTGTAAATACTTCTTCTTGGTTGACGCCGTCAAATAGGTTCAAATAACTGTTATCGCCCATAGCTTTCTTTACGAATACATCGCCACCGTTTATTAGCACCGGTTTTCCATAGCTATGCACTTTCTTCAATATTGTCTGAAGTCCTTTATATATGCCGTCTCTCTTGTAATGGTAATAAACATCGGCGTTATCGATAAAGAATCCGTCTGCGCCCATATTCTTTAGTTTTGGCGCCAGTGTTCCGGTGATGTAATTTTGCCATGCCGTTTTGCTAACGTCTATCCATTTTTCTCCCGGCCATCCTTCGTAGTCTCCCAACGCATACTTCTTATAAGTCTTCCAGTAACTGCGCCAATTTTCGATTGACCCAATATTTAGATAGGTATAGACTTTGATGCCCTTTGCGTGTAGCTTATCAATATCGGCCTTCTTGAATTCCTGAAAATCTATCACGACCAATTTATAGTTGAATAATTGTTTCAATCTGCTGCTACTCCATCCGTCATCATGATCTACGCCCAAGAATACGCCGTAGCTAGATATCACCGAGCGATCAAAATTCATGACGGTTATTTTGGCTGTGGCAGTTTTGCCATTGTGACTCTTGGCCGTGATTGTTACAATTCCTGGAGCTTTAGCTGTTACCTTGCCGCCACTTACGGTTGCAACTGCGGTATTGCTAGAGGTCCATGTAAGAGTTTTGATAGTTGCATTAGTTGGCGCAATTGTTGCAGTCAATGTTATTGTTTTGCCTTTTATTATAGTTGCGCTAGTCTTATTAAGTTTTACACTTGTGACATTGATATTATTTACGGTGATTGTCGCTGTAGCGGTTTTGCCATTGGCGGTTTTGGCTGTTATCTTGGCCGTACCAGCTTTTTTGCCTGTTACCTTGCCGCCACTTACGGTTGCAACTGCCGTATTGCTCGAGGCCCATGTAATAGTTTTGATGGTCGTATTTGCCGGGGATATTGTGGCCGTTAGGGTGACAGAATTGCCTACTAATATTGAGGCGCTAGTTTTATTCAATGTTATGCTTGTGGCGTTGACATTGTTAACTGTGATTGTCGCTGTAGCGGTTTTGCCATTATTTGTTTTGACTGTAATCTTTGCCGTACCTGCTTTCTTTCCTGTAACTACACCAGTTGCGCTTACTGTTGCTACCGCCGTATTACTCGAGGTCCATGTGACAGCCTTCGTTGTAGCATTACTTGGCGTTAGGGTTGCGACTAATGCCTTAGTGGAGCCGACATATATAGATGCGCTGCTTGGGCTAATTGACACGCCGGTCACATAGATTACTTTTGTGGTCACCGTGATTGTTGCTGTAGCAGTTTTACCATTGTGAGTTTTAGCCGTAATCGTTGCGCTGCCGGCTTTTACGGCCGTAATAGTGCCGCCCGAAATCTTTGCGACAGCCGCATTGCTTGTTGACCACGTGATTGTTTTGTTTGTGGAATTGTTTGGCGATATAGTTGCGGTGAGCCTGTATGTTGACCCTTCGACCAGTGCAACTTTATTTGTATTCAAAGTAATACTCGTCGGTAGGACATTATTTACTGTCACCGTTGCTTTTGCTGTTTTGCCGTTATAAGTTTTAGCCGTAATGGTGGCCGTTCCGGCTTTGATTCCAGAGATAATACCATTGCTGACGGTTGCGACGCTCGTGTTGCTTGATGTCCAGGTTACTTTTTTATTGCTGGCGCTTTGTGGAAGTATCGTAGCAACCAACTGTGTCGTAGCGCCGACGTTGACCGAGACGGAGCTCTTATTTAATGAAATACCGGTTACTTCGACATTGCCCTGTTCGACCGTAATTGTGGCGGTGGCAGTTTTGCCGTTACTTGATCGTGCCGTAATTTTAGCCGTACCGACTGAGCGCCCTATTACTTTACCGTTGTCTACGACTGCAACATTCGTATTATTGCTCGACCAAGAAATGGTCTTATTGGTAGCGTTCGCAGGTAAGACGGTTGCTGTTAACTTGATTGATGAACCAGCTTTAACTTTAGCGCTAGTTTGATTCAGTCTGACTGCGCTAACTGGTATAATTTGCGAATCGTTCTTTTTTACAGTGACGACTAAAGAGGCTGTCTTGCCATTATGAGTTTTAGCAGTAATAGTTGCATTTCCGGTTTTTATGCCTGTTATTTGTCCGTCGTCCACTGTTGCTACGGAATTGTTGCTCGATGTCCAGGTGATGGTCTTATCTGTAGAGTTTGATGGATGTATTGTGGCTGTTACTGTCACGGTGTTGCCGACTGATATAATTTGATCGCCACGACTCAAGTAAATGCGTTCGGGATAAACTATGTTTTCGTCTGGTGTTGGCTCTGACGGATCATCCGGATCTTCTGGCGAATCCGAGTCTGCGTCGGCCACGACGTTTACCGTGCAGGTGCTCGATATTGAGCTAATTCCGTTTACTGATAGTACTACATTTGTCGATCCAGCGCCTACGGCCGTAACTACCCCGTCGGCTACTGTCGCCACGTTTTCGTCCATACTGCGCCATGTGAATTCATCGTCGATATCGACTGGATGGACTGTAGCAAATAATTCCTTCGTTTCTCCGACTTCAAGATTTATGATTGATTCACTTAGCTCGACCGTCTTTTCTTCTTGATTTACGTCGCCGCTATCGCTATCGTCGTCAATAATCGTGCCGCCAGATTTATCAATTACGTCAATATGACTTTTGCTACCTGCCCCTATTTCGACAGAAGATTTTTGATTGCTGGTTAATGAAAAAATAATACCTGCGATTACGCCGCCTATCAGTACTACGCCCACTAATCCGAGCGCTATGTATTTAACTAAACCATTATCGTTTTGTTGATACATTCAAAACTAATCCCGTTTGTTTAATTATCGGTTACCAAAACATTAATACCACATCCACTCTATATCAATAATAACATGAGCATTTTGTTTTTTGAAAAAGTCGCTTGCTATAGGATGTTCCGTAAAGTAAATAATTATATTATTTTTATGCTAATATTAAGAAAGAATGAGGACTCTTTCGAGAAAGATTCTTAGCCTCTCGCTTGTTGCAATAGTTTCGTTATTTTTTATTTTTTTCGTAACCGTTAATTCTAGTTATGCCGACGATGATGCTTGTTCCGTTGCGGGCATTAACGATCCTTTAATTTGCGGCACGGCGCATTCGGACGAGG
>JAGCSL010000026.1 GCA_017964115.1 Candidatus Saccharimonadota bacterium | reverse complement strand
TGCTGCGAATGGTCAGACAGATTTGTTCGGTGCGATGGGTGCAGCAGCGGAAGTTCCAGAGGTAGAAATTCAGCCAGCGCCAACAAAGTACTCCGATAAAGAGCAGTTGATGTGGGAGCGCGATTTGATGGGGCTTTATATCTCAGCGCATCCATTAGATAAATATGACACCTACTTCGAAGAGCAGACTATGCCAATTAACGAAATTAAACCAGATCTGGACGGGGCAACGGTGATTGTGGGCGGCATCATCACAAATGTGCGCTCGCTAGTAACGAAGAGTGGTTCGAAGATGGCATTTGTAAAAATTGAGGACAAAATGTCCGAGATTGAGGTGATTGTATTCCCGAAGACTTACGAAGAAGTAGGCGCGAAACTAGTTCAGGATGCTGTTGTAAAAATTACTGGTAAAGTTAACGCTTCAGATAGGGATGGTAATAAGACTGATGAAGCGAAGATCAATGCGGAATCGATTGATTTAATTACCGATGAGGAGCTAGACAACTATCAATCGACAGGTGCGAAACTGAAAGCACCGACGAAGGGTGTAAAGCAAAAACCACGCGGTAAAGTGGCGGCAACAAATGTGAACGGTGATCATGGTGGAGGCTTTAATAGAAGTGGGGCAGCCAGTCAGCCCAAAACGCATTTCCGGACAACTGAGAGTGATATAGACGCAAAACCTATAAAACCGAAGAAAGTATTTGTTCGCGTGATGGACCCTTCGAATAAAGAAGCTCTAATTAGTCTGAAACAAAGTTGCGCAGTTTATCCTGGTTTGTCAGAAATTATCTTAGTGATAGGGAAAGATAAAAAAGCGATGCGTATGCCATTTCGCTGCGAGCCGGAGAAGGCCTTAGTAGATGAGTTAGTGGCAATATTTGGCGAAGAAGGCGTTGTAGTTAAGTGAGTACTAATACAAAAAAGATTCAACTAAGTTTAGTAATGCCGTGCTTAAACGAAGAGGCGGCTGTAGCTGGCTGTATTAAAGATGGGCTGGATTTTTTTAAAAAACGCAAAATTAATGGTGAAATTATTGTTGTAGATAATAATAGTACAGATAATTCTGCGATAATTGCTACTGAATGTGGGGCGCGCGTAGTGCGCGAGGAAATGCCTGGCTATGGGAGTGCGCTACGTAAGGGTTTAGCGAGCGCAAAAGGCGAGCGAATCATCATGGGAGATTGTGACCAAACGTATGATTTTTTGCATCTCGATGAAATGTATGATTACTTAGCGGAGTACGATTTCGTAATTGGCGATCGTTTTAGAGGTGGAATACATAAGAAAGCTATGCCATTATCGCACCATATTGGTGTGCGAGCTTTATCGTTGGCGGGGAGGTTGCGTTATGGCATAAAAGTGCACGACTATCATTGTGGCATTCGTGGAATTCGTAAAGATGCACTAGAAAAGGTCGATTATAAGACGACCGGCATGGAGTTTGCGACAGAAATGATAGCAGAAGCAGGGCGAAAGAAGTTGAGCATTAAAGAGATTCCAGTTGAGCTAAGGCGTGGAGCGGAGGGGAGAACGCCGAAATTGCGCACGATTAGGGATGGCTTTCGACATTTAAAATATATTATTGTGAACCCGTGATTAAAAAAATAATATTATATATCGGATTATTCTTTGGCATATTAGCGCTAATGATAGGGGCGCTAGATTTGGTTGCGAAAATTCCGAGAGAATGGATAAAACAGAGCAATATTAAGTCGGCGGAGTATATGCGCGTAAGGCCAGAGTTTGCGACAAGATTGTTTGACGCATTGGCAACGAGGTCAGATTATTATGCAGATAGCGTATCGTTGTCAATTAATTACGGACTTGATCCTAACGATAGTCTTAAATCGGCAATATTGTCGAAGTATGCAACTGACGATCCATTTATTACACAACGATATGTTGAACAAGTTTTTGGTGAAATTGAGGCAGAGCAGGAATATCTAAGATACTGGCACGGTTATCTGGTAGTGGTCGGACCATTATTGACTATGCTTTCGATTGATCAAATTTATATTTTTCTTGCGATTACGATGTGTGCTTTGATGATATGGATTCTAGTTAGCTTATATAGGCACAAAGAAGTAGTTGCAATGATAGCTTTCACGGTCTCAATGCTGGCGGTATGGTTTTTTATTGTGCCGACGGCGCTAGAGTATACTTGGATGTTCTTGTTGATGTTAATTGCGTGCTTAATTGTGATGAAGATGGTTTGGCAAGGGAAGATAGATAAGACGCCAGTAGTTTTCTTTATTTTTGGGATGCTGGCGGCGTACTTTGATTTTCTAACTACGGAGACAATAACATTGACGATGCCATTACTGTTGGCTGTATGGCTAAATCGCAAAAAAGTGAATTCGAATACAATTAAATATTGCATTAAATGCGCATTGTTGTGGTTTGTAGCCTTTGTGTGCACTTGGGTGGCGAAGTGGATTCTGGCGAGCGTGGTTCTGGGCGAGAATGTTTGGCCTTATGTAAGCGGCCATATTGAAGAACGGCTAGCTAGTGATTTTTGGTTCGGCAACCCTATTATATTGATATTGATGGCACCTTTGAGAAACTTAAGTAATCTATTATTGTTCAGTACGGGTCCGCTGGGTGGGATTGTGGCCATTTTTATACTTGTGACGATAATTGTCCTTTTAAAGGAGTATCGTCGGAAGAAATACAACAAAATGTTACTGAAAGTATTGATTATGATAGCCTCAGTTCCGATTATAAGATTTTTGGTTTTAAGTAATCATTCATTTTGGCATCACTTCTTCACCTATAGAGCATTGTGCGCGTTGGTGTTTGCGGGGATATTAATAGTCGTAGAAATGGTTGATTGGAAGAAGTTGCGAAAAGACCTTAAAGTATCTTAATTTCGGGCTTGCGATTGTTGTAGATATTATCGTAGATGCTGCGATGGCCGATTTTGTTGGCTGCTTTGACGACTTCTTCGATGTCGTTGGTAATTTTATAGAGTTTGCGATCGGAAGGATTGATAGTTTTGTAAGTTTTTTGCATTTTGCTTTCAAACCAATGATCGAGTGGCTTCCAATAGCTTTTGCCAATAAGAAAGATTGGCATTTTGGGCATTTTGCCTTCTTCCATCAGAAGTAGAACCTCAGAAAATTCATCAAGAGTGCCAAAGCCGCCAGGGAAATATACATATACTTTGGAACTCATAGTCAACATGACTTTTCGAGCAAAGAAGTAATGGAATTCCATTTCATCTGTAACATAATCATTGATATGCTGCTCGTGAGGAAGAGTGATATTAAGACCAATACTGCGACCTCCTGCTTCATAAGCGCCTTTATTGGCGGCTTCCATGATACTAGGGCCACCACCGGTGATGACAGGATGACCGTTTTGAGCCAATAAATAGCCAAGCTGTTCAGCTTTTTTACACCAAATACTGTCTTGAGGAAGACGGGCGGAACCGAAAATGGAGACACCCTGAGAAAAAGTTCGTATTTTAGATAAACCGCGTTCGAGTTCTTTTGCGTATCTTAGAACGCGATCAATGTCCTCTTGAGCGAATTTATCGTTGGCGATGTCCTCAAGCCATTTAGTAACTTCTTCATCCATTAGCGAACCTCCTGAATTGGCATATCATGTAAATGTTTATGTTTAGTAATAATTCCAGCCTTACTGCCGACTTTTTGGATTACAGAGGTTGAATTGGCGGAAGCGAAAACGAGAGAGTCTTTGAAGCTACGACCATCGGCATAGGCAGCGAGAAAACCGGAACCAAAAGCATCACCAGCGCCAGTAGAATCTTTAACTGGTACGTCTTCGTAAAGTCCTAGACGGTATGTCTCATTGCCGTCGCTTGCGAAAGCGCCTTGGCTACCGTCGGTTACGATTGCGACTGGAACATAGTTCTTAACACGTGAGAAGATTTCGGAGAAAATGGAGCCATCGACGAGTTTTTTAGCTTCATCCTTATTGAGCAATAGTACTTCAACATCAGAGAGTAAGCCGAGCATCTTGCGAGTGTTTTTAAGCTCGAGATTGCCGGGGTTAAACATGATTTTTGCACCAAGCGAGCGAGCTTTCGTGAAGAGACGATCGAGTGCGTCCATGTTGCCGCGAAAAGTGGTGACGTAAATCCAATCAGGATGAATATTTTCTAAATCGTTCGGGTCGATAGCATCAAATTTAGCGGAAGCACCACGGCAGGTGAGGATTGTGCGTTCGCCGCCAGGTGTGAGTAGAACGAGCGAATAGCCAGTATGAGAGTCGGGAATATAGACAGTATAGCTATTATCGATACCTTCGTCATCGAATGAAGAAACTATAGCGGCTCCAGCTGGATCGTCGGCGATGCAGCCCATAAATATAGACTCATGACCAAAGCGAGCAAAAGTAGTTGCGGCATTGGAAGCGCCACCACCGGTGCTGAACTTTATCTTGTCGATATCGATTTTGGTGCCAAGTTCGATTTGATTGAAGTAACCGCGTTTATTGGTGCCAAAATCGTCGTGGTCGATGAGATATACATCTTGCAGGGCAGCCCCAACGCTGACGATGCGTGCCATTAGATTGGATCCTCCTTTTCAATTTCTTTATTCAGTTCCTCAAACATCTTAGCGGGGTCTTCGGCTTTGCTAATAGCGCTGCCGACATTGATGGCAGTAACGCCGATGTGAGTGATTTGGCGGACGTTTTCGAGGTTGGCGCCGCCATCCCAGCCGATTTCGATACTTGGATGGATTTCTTGAATAAGTGCGACTTTTTCGCCGAGCAATAAGTCGGCAGTGCCGCCTTGTTTGCCGAGTGTACCTGAGAAAATAAGGGCATAATCTGCGGAATTTAAGATGGCTTTAATGCTACCGGGGTAGACGCTCTTAACGATAGCGACGCCGACTTTGATGCCGTTTTGTTTGAGCTTGTCAAAAATTGGCAAGAGATCATCGCGAGCTTCGGCGTGAAAAATAACTAAATTCGGATGAAGTTTAAGGATATTTTCGACATGCTTTGATGGTTCAGCGACCATCATGTGAATATCGACGGTCCAGCCCTTTGGCCACCAAACAGCAGTTTCGTTAATGGTGGTATTTGGCGTGAGGGTGCCATCCGAAACGTCAATATGGACGCGCTTAGCGAAAGGGTAGAGCATTTCTACCTTAGACTTGTACCCGGTCGGTGTGGTTTCGGTAATGGTTGGAATGATGGTTGTAATTGCCATATTAATCCTCGTCTAATTTTTGATTTCGGCGTTGGTATTTTGGATTTTCGATTGGAGAACTTTGCAGAAAACTGCTGATTATTTCGGCAAAATCATCCATATGTTGGTCGGCAGAGATGCAGAGAATATTAGCGTCGTTATGACCACGAGTCTCGACAGCTTCGGTGGGTGAGTGGCAGATGGCGGCACGGATGCCTTTATAACGATTAGCTTGCATAGCAACACCTTGAGCGGAGCCACAAACGAGAATGCCGAAGGCGCCGGGTTCGCGATGGTCGAGAACAGCGTGCGCCACTTGTTTGGCATAGTCGTTATAATCATCCTCGGCGTCATAACTGACGGCGCCAAAATCAGTGCAAGGTATAGATTGGCTTTGTAGCCAATTAACGATGCGATTTTTGAGTTCGAAGCCGCGATGGTCGGCGCCGAGGAAAATTTGCATATTATTCTTGTCCCATCTTGCCAAGATCGACAGTTAATTCAACAAGACGGTTGCTGTAGCCCCATTCATTGTCGTACCAAGCGACCACCTTGATGAGATTGCCGCCGATGACGTCGGTAAGCTTGAGGTCAACGATAGAAGAGTGTGAGTTGCCGCGGAAATCGACGGAAACAAGTTCTTCTTCGGTAGCGTCAAGGATGCCTTGATAATATGGATCAGCAGCGGCTTTCTTGAACATTTCGTTGATTTCTTCAACACTGGTATCGCGTTTAGTAACGGCAGTAATATCCGAGAGGGAAACTACTGGGGTTGGGACGCGTACGGAAAGGCCATTAAATTTGCCGGCGAGTGAAGGAATGGTTAGGGCAGCTGCTTTGCTGGCACCGGTGGTGGTTGGAACGATGTTTTCGGCAGCGGAGCGAGCCTCACGGAGATCCTTAGCAGGAGCATCTTGAAGCTTCTGGCTAGCAGTGTAGCTGTGAACGGTAGTCATCATAGCTTTATCGATACCAATGTTGTCTTCAAGAACCTTCATAACTGGCGCAATACAGTTAGTAGTACAGGAAGCGTTGGAGATGATTTGATCATCAACAGTGACTTCATCTTCATTAACGCCGAGTACGATAGTCTTGGCGCCTTCGCCCTTGGCTGGAGCGGAAATAACAACTTTCTTGGCGCCAGCATCGATATGGGCGCGAGCTTTGGCCGGATCAGTAAAGAAGCCAGTCGATTCGATGACGACATCGACATTCATTTCACCCCATGGAAGATTGGCTGGTTCTTTTTCGGAAAGAACACGAATGTGCTTGCCATCTACGACGAGGTCTTCGCCTTCAGCATGGACATCTTTGGAATAGATACCATAGTTGGAATCATATTTAAGGAGATGCGCCAAGGTTGGGGCATCAGTGAGGTCGTTAATAGCAACGATTTCAGCGTCGTTGCGGTCAAAAGCAATCTTGAACGCATTACGACCAATACGCCCAAAGCCGTTGATGGCAATTCTTACCATGTGTTTAGTTCTCCTAATAATTATTAGATGGTACTTATGCTTATTATAGCATATAGACTGTGGTATGATAATGGAAAGAAACCCGTTTGGGCAGTCAAAAAACGAAAGGAGTGAAATGGCTGATTTTAACCAAGTACTTGAACCTGGTGATTATAAAAATGGCGAGATTAATGTTGTAATTGAAATTCCGACCGGAAGTAACCATAAGATTGAGTGGGACCGCAAGCGCGCTTGCTTTATGCTCGATCGCATTGAGCCGATGGCATTTGCGAAGCCTTGCAACTATGGCTTCATTCCGCAAACGCTCGACGAGGATGGCGACGAGTTGGATGTGCTTGTCATTACTGATCAACCGCTAACTACAGGAATTTATGTAAAGGCACGCATTCTAGGTGTAATGAAATTTGTTGACGATGGGGAAGTTGACGATAAAATTATCGCCGTGGTTGACGATGACCGTAACAATGGCGATGCGATTAAGACACTTGAAGATCTGCCAAAGCGCACGATTGAACAGATTGAATTCCACTTTAATCACTATAAAGATTTGAAGAAGCCTGGTACAACGAAGGTTAAAGGCTTCTTTGGTCTCAAAGAGGCGATTCAAGTAATCGAAGACGCAACTAAGAGATTCTAAATAAAAAAGAGCGGCCTGGGGGAGCCGTTTTTTTGGTGCAAAGGAAAAGCCCCGAATGCTCGGGGCCGGGTTGGCGGGTTACATGCTTAGTTATCTTCGACGTAATGGTAGTCTAATTCACCTCCTTCGGTGTCGTCGTAGCTGCTGTGGTCAAAGGTGACAAAGTCGTCTTCCTCGGGGTTGTTATAGTAGGGCCAATGTACGCGGTCGTTCTCGTGTGTGAACGCATAGGGGATAGGAGGCCGACTAACGAGACAGTCGAAGAAGGCGATAACAGTAACGACAAAAGCGGAAAAAGTGGAAAAACCCTTGTTTAACATAATTATTTACCTCATTTCTTTCGTGACAAGGGTCAAAGAGTTCTTGCTGCGTCCGAAAGTTTCGGATTAGCTTGAAACCACTAAATCAATTAGTGGCTTGAAGCTAACCCGAAATGGTTAACTAGCATGTTATCTGTCAACTTAAGTTGCGATAGTTTGATTATCACAAACTATCTTTATATTGTATCATACATGCGTAAAAATGTCAATAGGTTATGCTTATTTTTCGATATGATTACGGTGCAACGCTTAAGTTTTTTTGATATACTGTGGTTATAGAAAAAAATATAAGGAGGTTTTTTACCTATGGGTTTTCTAAAAGCTTTCGGTGGGGCCTTGAGTGGTTCATTCGCCAATCAATGGCTTGAATACATGGCACCGCCAGCAAATATGACCGATCATACCTTGATCGCACGTGCTGTTCCGGTAACAAAAGCTGGCAGTGAAAACAACGATGGCGAAGAAAACGCCAATGTTATCACTAACGGAAGTAAGTTCTTGGTTCCAGAGGGCACTTGTTTAATTACGGTAGAGAATGGCGGCATTACTGGTGTTATTTCTGATCCAGGTGGATACACTTATACTACTGAGAATAATCCAGAAGCTAAGAGTATGTTTTCTGGTGATGGTTTCTTTGCTTCGACCTTTGGTCAGAGCTGGAACCAGTTCAAATTCGGTGGCCAACCAGGTAACCAACAGTTTGCTTTCTATGTAAACTTGAAGGATATTCTTGGTTTGCATTATGGCACTCAGAACCCAATCCGCTACAAGGATGCGAACTATGCCAATACTATGCTTGCAGTTACAAGTAACGGTACCTACACCTTGAAGGTTGTAGATCCAATCTTGATGATTAAGAACTTAATCCCTGTAGATGTAATTTCCGGTCAAGGTCGCGCAGTCTTTGATCTCGGTGAGGGCGATGGCGGCGTAGAAGATGGTCTCTTCGCTGGCTTTATCGGCTCCTTGGCAGCTGCACTTTCTTCATTCACTAAGGGTGGTAAGTCAATCGACGATATCCAAGGCGGCACAGTAGAGTTCGCTAAGAGCATGAACGAAGCAGTGGAAGCTAACTATCAATGGGGTACCAAGTACGGTATTCAGATTGTAAACGTACAACCAATGGGTCTCGACTGGGACGAACAATCTATCGAACTCATCAACAAATTCAACACTGGCAACCTCATGCAAGGCGGTGTTGGTGCAGCTTATGCGCAAACACAGATTGCCGAAGGCTTCAATGCTGCTGGCCAAAATGGTGGCTCTGGCAACATGATGGGCATGGGTATGGGTGTTGGCATGATGGGTGGTATGGCCGGCATGACTCAGCCAATGGGTACCAATCCAGTTACTCAGCAAAATGCTGCTGCTGCCGCTGCCGGCGCAGCCGCCGCTCAGCCAGCTCCAGCTCCTGAAGCTCCAGCATCAGATGCACCAGCTGATCCAGCTGCAACTCCAGAAGATAACGCTTCAAAGGCGGAATAGTCTCTTCAAATGGTGGCAAAGTCCAAAGATGGGATTCATCGCTGTCCACATTGTGGCTCCAGCGATGTGTCCCTGGACACTAAAGAGGGGACACTAAGGTGTAATTACTGTAGGACACTTTTTGAGGCCCAAAGCGATAATGCGCTTGGTGGTGTTGAGGGGATGAAGGGGGAGACGCGCGGCGAAGGTGCAGAAGATATCATTCCAGGTGAGGATATCGTTAAAACATTTCGCTGTCCATCTTGTGGCGCAGAGGTAGTGATTAATACCGAAGAAGCAACGAGTGCGTCTTGTCACTGGTGTAAGCACATTTTTTCGATTAATGAAAAAATATCGAATGGTGCAGTGCCAGATTTAGTTTTACCGTTCAAGATTACAAAAGAAGAAGCGGAAAAGAAAATCCGCGAATGTCTAAAAGATAACGAAACGAGCGTAGACGAAGTCTTTACACAGAACTTTAAAGTCGAAGAAACGCGCGGCGTCTATTTTCCATATCTGATTGTAGATGTTAATGGCCACTTGGAAATGCGTGGGCAGGGCGAGAAACGAGTCGGCGCAAATGGTAGCTTCGACAGCCAAGTCGAGACTTATGATATTACGCGCGAATTTGATATTTTAGTTGATGATTTAACAGTTGAATCGTCGGCTAAAAGATTAAATCAAGATACATGCGTAAATTCGAACAATATTATTAATGCGATTTTACCGTATGATACAGAAAATGCGGTAGCGTGGGACGCAAATTATCTGCGTGGTTTCGCGAGCGAGAAACGTAGCGTTAACGTCGATAATTTGAAAGAGATTGTAGCCTTACAGACGGGCGATATTGCGCGCAATCGGGCAAAATATGAGACGGCGCGCGAATATGATCGTGGTATCCGTTGGGACAAAGAACATTTGGGTATCAAAGGTACAAAGTGGAAGGCAGCATATTTGCCGGTTTGGTTGTATAGCTATAAACGCCCAGAAGAGACTGGCGATAAAAGGATTTATTATATCGCCGTAAATGGCCGCACAGGTGAAGTAGCGGCCTGTATGCCAGACCGTAAGAAGGTAAAGAAGCAGAAGAAAAAGATTGGCGTCGGAGTGAGAATTGGATCCGTGATTGCCGTGTCGATAATTGCAGTAATTGTTTTTGCTGCGCTTGATTGGATGCTTTTGTTTGGCTTATGTCTTTTTTGGGTAATGTATATCATGCCAGTTTGGGCATGCGTATATGCTGCGAACCATAAGAACATGGTGCCACCAATAGAAGAAAAAGTTGGCATTTTAGTGAACCAAAACGAACGCCATCATCATGAGACGGAGACGAAGGCGGAGATTAAAAACTTGGAACAGACTGATCAGTTTGTCCGTTCGACAAGCCGATCATATTATACGCAAATTGCAGGGAAGAATGACGACCGCGTAATTGGCGCTTTGTCGACGGGGCGTAGCGAAATGTTAGATAGTGAACGCGGCCGTTTCCAGATGGGAAGAAACTACACAAATAGCGGCATGAGTGCGGCGGCAATGAATTATAGACGACGCCAAAACCGCAGTTCGAATAGCAGCGCCTTAGGAATAATCATTTTTGTAATCATCATTATCATCGCAATTATGTGTAGTGGTGGTGGAAGCGGCGGCGGCAGTTATTCGGGCGGGAGTTCAAGCTGGGATTCTGGTTCAAGCTGGGATTCTGGTTCAAGCTGGGATTCTGGTTCAAGCTGGGATTCGGGAGGCTCAGACTTTGATTCCGGTGGTTTTGATTTTAGTTATGATTATTAGAAAGGAGTCGCACAATGGCAATTGATAATAAAAAGAATGGCTTGAACCGCTGTCCACACTGCGGCTCAACTGATACGACGTTAGACGCTAAAACTGGTAATTTGAAATGTAATTATTGCCGTTCGGAATTTGTAGGCACAAAAGCTAATGCTTACGGAGGAGTCGAGAGTCTGAAAGGTGATATTGTTGGCGCAGGGGCTGGCGATATTATTCCGGATGAAAAAATTATTTTGACCCTAAAGTGTCCAGCATGCGGGGCAGAGGTCGTAATCAATACGGAAGAGGTGACAAGTGCACGCTGCCACTGGTGTCGTCATAATTTGTCCGTAAATGAAAAGCTGCCAAATGGCGCAGTGCCAGATTTAGTTTTGCCGTTTAAGACTGAAAAGAAATTTGCTGAAGGCAAGATTGATGAATTCGTGAACAAGCGCAAGTTCTTTGCGCATCCGACTTTTACGAAAGAATTTAAGTCCGAAAACGTGATGGGCGTTTATCTGCCATATATGGTTGTGGATGTGAATTCACATGCGACATTGGTAGGTGAGGCGGAGCACTTAGTGAGGAGATATACCGTAGGTAGCGGTAATAATCAAAGAACATACTACGATGCGGATGCTTATGATGTTTCGCGTGACTTTGACTTGCTGATTGACGATTTAACAATTGAATCGTCCTCGGATAAGTTAAATCAAGATATTAAGGTTAATACGAATAACGTAATTAATGCTATTATGCCGTTCGATACAGATAATTGCGTTGAATGGAATCCAAGCTATTTGCGCGGTTATGCGAGTGAGAAACGTGACACGAATATTGAAGTTTTGAAGCCGGCAATGGAATTGCAAGCAAAGGATATAGCACGCTATCAGGCTAGGCAAACGATGGAGTTTTATGATCGTGGCGCACGTTGGACGAGCGAAACGTTGACTGTTAAAGGGACAAGCTGGAAGGCGGCATATTTGCCAGTTTGGCTATATAGCTATTATCAGCAGGATAAAAAATTAATGCATTATGTGGCCGTGAATGCGCGTACGGGTGAGACGATGGGCTCGGTGCCGATTAATAAAACACGTTTAATGATTGTGTCAGCGATATTAGAGGTGATTGGTATTGTTTTGGCTCTATTCTGGTTCCGGATGTGCGCAGAAATTGATTCAGATGATAACCCGATGATGTTTGGTTTGATTGGCTTTACGCCTGGGTTTATCTTCTATTGGTGGCAAACTAATAGATATCGAAATATGAGTGCGCGTCATATGCATGAAAAAGATACGAAGTCCGAAGCAAAGGAAATGAAGAAGACGGATACTTTGAAAGAGCATCGTAAGCGCTTGAGCCAGTCGCGAATTCAGGGTGAAAATGGCAACTCGGTGCAGGGTGTACTGGCGCAGAATGGCGCGAAAATGATGGGCGAAAAGATGGCGAATTATCTAGGACTTGGGCGTATGTTTGGTTCAACGCCAGACCAAACTCCAGTTGGCCAGCAAACTCTTGCGGAGGGGAAGCAGAAAAAGAAAACAGCTGGAATAATTTGGACAATTATCATTGTATTTGGAATTCTATTCTTAATAGTGATACTCAGTTAGGTAGAATATATATTTGCGTCCGTGGTGGGGTAACTATAGGCTTAGCTAAGATAGTTTTTGTATCTGATGTTATACTATATCTATGAAACTATATAATACCCTGAGCCGAAAGGTCGAAGAATTTAAGCCGATAAATACTGAACGGGTAAAAATTTATACTTGTGGACCGACGGTCTACAGTTTTGCGCATATTGGTAATTTTACGTCCTATATATACTGGGACTTGCTTGTGCGCGCTCTGCAGCAAAATGGCATGAAAGTTGATCGTGTACTGAATATTACCGATGTGGGACATTTGGCTTCGGATGCGGATGAGGGTGAAGACAAGATGGAAAAGGGGGCAAAGCGCGAAGGCAAAACCGTGTGGGAAATTGCCGAGATGTATATGGGGGATTATTTAGAGAATTACCGCGAGCTGAATTTAGTTGAGCCGACTAGTATTTGTCGCGCAACAGACTTCATCAAAGAGGACATCGCATTAGTGGATGCATTAGAGGAAAAAGGGTATTTGTATGATACAACGGATGGTTTGTATTTTGATACGTCAAAGTTTGCGTCGTATGCGGATTTTGCGCGACTAGATCTAGATCATCTTAAAGCGGGGGCGCGGGTTGATTTTAATTCCGAGAAGAAGAATGTGTCAGACTTTGCAGTTTGGAAATGGATTCGTGATGGCGAAGATCATGCAATGCAGTGGGAATATCGGGGAAGAATGGGCTATCCGGGTTGGCATCTAGAATGCGCAACGATTATTCATGAGAAACTTGGTGAACCAATCGATATTCACTGTGGTGGTGTGGATCATATTCCGGTACATCATACAAACGAGATTGCCGAAATTGAGGCAGCCTATGGCCACAAGATGGCAAATTATTGGTTGCATAATAATTTCATCACAATTGAAGGCGAGAAGATTTCGAAATCACTAGGTAATGTTTACGACTTTAAAGATTTAGCAGAGCGCGGTTATTCGCATATGGATTACAAAATGTGGGTGCTGCAGGGTCATTTCCAGAGCGAAAGAAACTTTGCGTTTAATGATTTAAAGGCGGCGCAGCAACGTCTATTGAATTATCGAAATTTTGCCGCATTACGTTGGCAGAAAGATACAACTGATTTGAGCGGAGCAAAGACCGCAATAATGGAACAATTGAATAATAATCTTAATTCGGCGGGGGCATTTGCCGAGTTGGATAAGATTCTGCACGAGAATGTGCCGGATGAAGATTTTGTGGAATTTTTAGACAGTATATTTGGCCTGAAAATTGCAGAAACAACGCCAGATATCTCGGATGCATTGAAGCGAAAAATTGCAGAACGTATAGAGGCGAAGAATGCAAAGGATTATGCGAAAGCGGATACTTTGCGCAATGAAATTTTGGATGAGGGGATTGTATTGTTAGATAGTGCGGATGGCACAATTTGGCAATACGCAAAATAATTAAAGAAAGGGTGAGATGGCGAAAAAACAATCAGAAGAAGTGAAAATGGCTCTAAGCAGCAAGGGCTGTAAAACGGTTTGTAAGGTCACTTACGTAATAGCTAAAATCTGCGAAATTTTCTGCATTATTGCAGCAGTAGCACTTTGTGTGGCGGGGGTTTTATTTGGATTAGGTCATAAAACGGTAAATATGAGTGAATTCATTAATGAAATGAACGTGCAAACGAATGATTCATTAATTACATTGGGCGGTGAAGCGGTGAATAACTTCCTGGCTAAAAGCCATAATCAGCAAGTTACCTTCATATTGGTCGCAATGGTAGTAGCGATTATGGTGCTTGCTTTTGCTTCGGTACTGGCGCGACATACGGGGAAGTTTTTTAAGAATTTAGTGCACGGCAAAACACCATTCACGATGGAGAATGTCGATTTATTACAAAAGATGGCGACCTGGATTTTTGCGACTGTAATTACGATTGATTTAGGGTCGTTGATTTTGGCGTTGATGTTGGGTGGCGAACAAATTGTTGCAAGCGTCTCGCTGAGCCAGTATTTGCTAGGTTTTATAGTGCTAGTATTTGCAGTAATTTTCCGACATGGCGTAGAACTGGAAAAAGGCCACAAGAAATAATCTATACAATAAAAAAATACCCCTTGATGGGGTATTTTTGATGTTTAACCTTCGGCGATTAGCTGCTTTGTTTCGGTCTTTTCTGTTTTGGGAGCTGGTTTAGTTTTTTTGACGAGGTCACTACCGTTAATTTTTCCATCATCCATAAAATCGCTGCTGTATTCTTCAATTAGAACGCGAATACAGCCGGCAATTGGAATTGAGATAATAGCACCAATAAGACCGAAGGTATAGACGCCGATAGTGACAGCAGAGAGGATGGCAAGGGCCGGAAGTTTCATACCTTTGCCTTGAACTTTTGGCGAAATAACATTGGATTCGATCTGAAGGTAGACGATAGTATAGATAATAAACGTTACGCCGGCACCGACTTGGCTGAAGCCGAGCAGAAGCGCGACGATAGCGCCACCGATGAATGAACCGAACATTGGGATAAGACTAAAGACGCCTGTAATTAGGCCAAATGGTAAGGCAAGGCCCGGATTTAGTCCCAGAATAAGACTGATAGCGAATACAGCAATCATGGTTGCACAGGCATTAATAAGTGCAACGGTAATGGCGCTTGAGACATAAGTAGAGATTGTAGAGGAAAGACGAGCGACGACGTGCTCGGCTTTTTTAGTGGGGCGACTGTTGCCGAGGCTATTCCAGAATTTTTTAGTAATGCGTGGGCCTTCGGTAAGCATAAAGAAAGCAAGTACAAGTGCGAGGATGATGGTGGCGAGCGCACTACCGACGGCGGTAATGGAATTAGTGAGAGTTGAGCCAACATTGTCTAGATTGACGAAACCTTGCGAAAAGTCGCGAACGGCCTTGATAGTTTCTTCGCGGAAATTCTGAATATGAAGCGATTCGCCGATGTCGTCGATGAAAGTAAGATTATTAGTGGCGCCATCGATAATGTTCGGAAGATTACTAGCAAACTTGGCGGTTTCGGAAATAATGGTTGGCACGACAATAGCGACAAAACCGCAAATAAAGCCAACAACTATGATGTAGGCAATGGCGATGGGGAGATTGCGGGATTTGCTTGGAAAAAGATTAGCCAGTTTATTGACTAATGGCTTGATGGCAAGCGCGAAGAATAGGGCGCAACCGATAATAAGCAGACCGGCACTAGCTTTGACGAGAAGGTAACCGGCAGCAACGAAGCCAATGATAACCAGCCAAAAACGGATAAAGGTTTTGGTGTCGATTTGAACTTTAGTTGTTGTACTCATAAGGACATTATATCATTACCATAAATAAGCATGAGTATCATTGACAAAAATGCAATAGTGTGCTATAATAGTAGTGTATATTCGTTATAGCAACGGATGTACGAGGCGATTTGTGCCTGTTATCAATGCATAGGGGGTGCAATTATGGCATTTGATACATTTACGAGAGAAGTGGATGCAGCTTCTGCTGGAGCTTATGCAAGCTATACTCTTTGTGATAACGGAGTAGCTATATATGAAGACTCAGACGGAAGGCGCATCGAGGCAGGGATAAATATTGATATCCTGTGCCTGTTCTGTACAGTTGGCAAAATGCCGTTGATGGTACGGGATCAGATTATCTCAATGATGCAGTAAAATAATAATTCTACCGGCGCTCAAAAAACAGCGCCGGTTTTTTCTATCTGATATAAGCATAAGCGTTCTTGACTTTTTTGAGATAGTGTGCTATAATTAAAAGTGTAATCATATTTAATATGATTAAGAACATTAATGGATACGCAAAGAAACTCCCTCGGAAAGACAGTCGTCTTGGTATTTCTACTTATCAATTTGGTAATTGGGAATACCAAGATGACCTGGTTTTTACAAAGGGGTGTTCTAAATGAAGAAGTATTTGGTTGCTTTGTATTTTGTCTGTATTGGTGCGATTGTAGGGCTTGTAAAGCTTGCGGTAGTGCTTAAAGACAGCGGAATATTCAATAGGTATAATCCAGATGCATACGGCAATGTGTGTGATTACGGCGTTAGTCCGTTGTTCTATGTGCCGTTTGCGGTCGTGATTGTTACTATTATCTTCGTGCTGATTGTTGGCACAGAATATATCCGTAGCAGCCGCTAAATTCAGTATCCGAAGGCCGGGAGCGATCCCGGCCTTTAACCATACTTAAGATTTGTAGTATTTATGCATGAAATCTGCCATGTAATCTTCGAAAGTGTCGTTTAGGATACTTTCGCGGATTTTATCGCAGATTTTGACCACGAAGTGCTCGTTGTGAATGCTGGCGAGAGTTTTGCCGGTGATTTCATCGACTTTATAGAGGTGATGCAGATAAGCTGCTGTGTAATTTTTACAACAATAGCAATCGCAGTCGGGATCGATGGGAGAGAATTGCTCGCGGTATTTAGCGTTGCGGATATTAACGCGACCATATGGAGTGTAGAGCGCGCCGTTGCGAGCTTGGCGAGTAGGGGCGACGCAATCAAAAGTGTCACAACCGTACATAGCGCCAATAAAGAGGTCGCGCGGTTCGGAACCCATACCGAGTAGGTGGCGTGGCTTGTCGTTTGGGATAATCTCGTTAGTGAGCTTGATAATCTCGGCAGTTTCGGGAGTTTCGGTGGTATAGAGGGAGCCGATACCATAGCCATCAACAGGTTGCTTAGCCATGAGTTCGGCAGATTCGCGGCGGAGATCTTCAAAGAGGCCACCTTGAACAACGGCGTAGAGGTATTGTTCGGGTTTGCCGGCTTTTTTGGCTTCTTTGGCGAGACGTTGATGTTCGGCAATGTTGCGCGGTAACCAGTTATGAGTGCGGATCATGGCTTTACGCACGAGTTCTTTGTCGGTAGAATCGATGGCTTGATCGAAAGCCATGTGAATATCGGCACCAATTTTCCACTGGGCTTGCATGGAAATTTCAGGATTCATGCGGATTTTATCGCCGTTGATGTGAGATTTGAAGGTGACGCCGTCGTGGTCGATTTTGGCATCCGTGAGGGAGAGCATTTGAAAGCCGCCAGAATCGGTGAAAGTTGGGCCATGCCAGCTAGTAAATTCGGCAAGTCCGCCGGCTTTTTCGATAAGATCTGGGCCAGGGGCGAGGATGAGGTGATAGGTGTTAGCGAGAATGCCCTGAGAGCCAAGTTCGCGCATTTGGGCGTGAGTGATGGCTTTAACGGAGGCGCGAGTGGCGGCACCGATAAATGCGGGCGTCTTGATATCGCCATGTGGAGTATGAATAACGCCGGCACGCATGAGGCCGGTTTGTTTGATAATATCGAATTTCAACATTGTTTTTATTCTAGCATAAGAGAAGGGGATTTGACAGACGTGTCGATAAATGATTAAATAATAGAGTTGATCTAAGAATCGACGATCTTTTATAGGCATTTTCAACCAAGAATCTCAGGCGAATTGGTCGCAACCTGTATCGGTTATAAAACGGATATAGATTGCGGCCAACCCGTGAGTGCGCTATCAAAGCGCCCCTCCCGAACAGATTTCGGGGGAATGAGGTTCTATATGAACATTAATTTATTAAAAGCATGCAAAGCTATCTCTGATCTTAATGGTGTAGTAAGTTACCGCCTAGACGAAGAGGGCGTATCCTGCTATATGTGCGATGGATACTATTACTACTTCAAATATGACGATGAGGGTGGCGTAATTGAATGCTACGATGCGTATGGTGAATTAGAAACCATTGATGGCGAAGCGAAACTGGAATGGCTTTGTGACGTGCTGATTAAAAAGTACGGCACAGTAACCAGACCGGTGGGTGAAGTTCTATCATTTGCATCAGGTTTAACCGAGAAGGATTGGGAATTCTTAACCCTAAAGCAATTCTCGGCGATGTTCTTGTTCCTATTCGATAAAGGTGATATTTGTAGCAAAATAAGTCACTTCAAAGTAAGAAGAGAATATAAGGCTATAACGTCGTCGGTATTTATCGGGGAATTCTGTGTCGGATTCACCTTCAATGAATGGTCTATGGATGTTGTTATTTATCGTGATGATAGACAAGTCTATGAGACGCGTTCAATGATTGTGCTGGATACAATAATCCGTTTTATGGCTGAGATTGCCGAATAATTACTAATCCACGCTTTTCGGGCGTGGATTTTTCGTATAGTAACAGAGATAAAAATAGAAATAAGCATAAGCATACTTGACAAAAATGAAAAAGTATGCTAGTATGAAAATGTTGGTTGAACAAACCAAAGTACATAAAAAAACGGAAAGTTATTGAATTTCTCTTCAATTTGCTTTCACAACTCTCATCGGTCTTGGAACGGGTGCGAATTGCGAAAGCAAAAAAGGATGTCGCCCCGAAGACGACACGCCCCAAAAGCACAAAAGATGCCTGGGGAGAGGAGAAGGACAATGAAGCTTGAAAGATTTATCTATATTTTAAACACGATTGAAAGTAACCAATACTTCAAAATTGAATGCAACGCTGTACGTGTTTATCTTCATGAGAACGTAGCGGTTGTTTTCCAAGGCGAAGATATGGAGCTCATTGAATGGGGGCAGACTGTTTTAAAAGGTCGTTTTGATAGACCTATGCAGGAAAAATCTTCATTGATGAGACTGTTAAGATGTTTAGAACCAGAAAGTGAAGTTTCTGGAGACTCAAAGCATCTGGAAATTGTTACAAAAAAGTATTGCCTAGTCATCGACGAAGAGGAATGCCGTATATATGACGGATACCGAAACGTTGCGACTTTTAGTCGTGATGGAATCGATGATATAATGAATCTTTTTATTAACTGCTAACCGTTTTAACCACGCCGACGAGAGGCGTGGCTTTTTTCTTGTTCTAGTAAATAAACATTGAGTCGCCGTAGCTGAGAAG